>JASLLL010000009.1 GCA_030747075.1 Gemmatimonadota bacterium | reverse complement strand
GCCAGAAGTGCCAGCCGGGTGGGATCTCCCAGCGCCTGAAAGAACGCGGGTGCGTCTCCGGTGGGCGTCATGCGGCTCCCTCCGGGCGCTCACCGGCAATCCCCGGCACCAGGTAGTCGTGCATGGCACTGCCCAGGTCGAACTCCGGCGCCCAGCCCCACTCACTCCGGGCGTCATCGTCGTTCACATCGGCGGGCCAGGTGTCCACGATGGCCTGCCGCCGGGCATCCGGCACGAACGAGATCTCCGCCGAAGGCCAATGGGTACGCACGGTCTCCCGGAACTCCCCCGCGGACGGATTGAAGCTGGTGACATTGTAGACGCGCCACGAGAGTGCTTCTTCCGGCGCCTTCTCCAGCAGGAGGAGTGCGCGAACCGCATCCGGCATGGTCATGAACGGGATGCGCGTGTCCTCGCGCACAAAGCACTCATAGGGCACGCCGTCCGCAGCCGCATGGATCATCTCCGGGATGAAATCCGAAGTCCCGCCCGACGGCACCGTCACGGCACTGATGAGACCGGGGAACCGAATGGCTCGAAAGTCCACGCCGCGAACATCCCGTGTCGTCTCCAGTTGCCGGTAGTGCGAGGCGAAGTACCGACCGAGTTGCTCGCAATAGACCTTGTTGCAGCCGTACATGGTGGTCGGCAGATTCCATGTCTTCTCGCGAATCCGGCCGGTCGTGTCCTTCGACTCCAGATCGGGGAGGCCGTAGACCGCGATCGAGCTCGGGAACATGAACTTGACCCGGCGTCCGGACGACTCCGCCTGGCGGGCCGCAAGGTCGAGAAGATTCAGCGTCCCCTGAACATTGACATCGTGTGCGGCAACGGGCGTGTACTCGGCGCGCGTGGAGAGCATGGCCGCAAGGTGAAAGACGGCGGTGAACTCGTACTCGGACACCAGTCTGTCCAGGAGAGCCCGGTCCAGCACCGATCCCTGGACCGTATCCGAACAGTGTCGCGCCAGTTCCGGATCCAGCGGATTGAGATCCAGCCCCACGATGCCGGGACTCCCCGCACGGGAGAGCCTCCCGATCAGATCGTGGCCGATCTCACCGTTGGCGCCGGTAATCAGGATTGCGGAGCGTCTCATGCGCGAGAGGCTATCCCAAGCCGAACGCGGATGCATCAGGAATCGCGCGGGTGGCGGGGACGGCGCATGGTGGGCTACAGTGGGGTGTCCATGCGTCGGAGACAGCGGCCACCACCGAACGCGGGAGGGTCCCATGCGTGTCCACAGCGGCTGGCCGATTCTCCTTCTGACAGCGGCACTCGCGATCGGGGCGCACGCGTCCCCGCACCACGACGCTCCCGGCCCGTCCGTGATCGATGACGCCACGCGTACCGTGGAATCCGTCCTGCCGGGCACCTGGAAAATCGAAGAGGTCCGACGAGGCACCGTCCCCGCCTCGTGGCATGGAGACTCCACCTGCGTCCTCATCCGGCTGGAGGACGCGTCCGTGAGTTTCTTCCACGAGACTCGCGGCTTCTCCTACCACCCCTTCATCAAGCTGTGGCTTCTCCCACGCGACTGGGAAGGGCGAATGGACGCGCAATCGCTGGGGAAAGACGCCATCGGGGCGGTGTATCTGGGCGAGAACGATTCCTTTCGTGTATTGCACCGATCGCTTGGGAGAAACACCTGGCCTGAAGGGACGGAGACCATCGCGGATGCGCTCGACCTGTCCGCCTACCCGCTCTCCGGCACACCGCTCCACACGCTGGATGTCCCCGCCATGGGTCGGCTGCTCCGAAGACTGGGCGCATCTTCGACCATCGACCCGGCGTTGTGGCAGCGCCATGTGTACGGAATCGAGGAACTCCCGGAGATCCTCTACCTGGAGGTGCTGACCTGGGACGACCCGGAACCCGGCGCGGAACCGTGGAGCCTGGGACCGCTTGCGGAAAACGCCACCCGCTTCCTTCTCCGGGAAGCGCTCGCCGCCTTTCCCGAGAAGCGGGGGGTCTACCTGCGACGAGTGACCGAACGCCGCTTCAGCGACCTCCTGGCCGTGAACCCGCTCTCGGAGCACACCGTCCCGTAGGGGAAGCGGCGGTCACTCCGCCACCCTCCCGTTCTAGATCCCCGCGAAGAAGGTCAACCGCGCTTCGGTCTCGGAGTCCTCGTTGCCATCCTCGTGATTCACCACGCGCACATTCGGTTGCAGATGAAAGCCCGGGCTGAGTTCGATGTCGAATCCGCCCGTCAGGACAGTCTCTCCGTCACTTGCGGTGTCGGTGTCCTCGTCCACGATGTCGATTCGTGCGAAGAGCTGCCCGAGATCCCCGGCGCCCACTCGCGCGAACGCGGAGATGCCGGTCGCCACCACGCCGCTCGGACCATCCTCAAACCGGCCGTACTGTACGAGACATGATGCGGTCCCCTGCGTGAACCCCCCGCTTCCTTCGAAGTAGAGGTTCGCGTCGTCCGCGTCACCCGGGTTGTTCGACGATGCCATGCCGGAAACGATGAGTCCGGAGTTCCCTGCCCAGGCAATCCGCCCGGCGAATCCCTGACCGTCCCGTGCAAGCGGACTCTTGTATCCGTTCCCGTTGTTGATGCTGACGGCGTAGGAGAGTCCGCTCTCTCCGCACTCACCCTTTGCGCCGACCCCCAATACCGCGGAGTGCGTCCACTTCCGTTCATCCGACATCGCCATGGACACGGACCGAAGGCCCCAACGCTTCTCCGTCCATGCGTTCGTCCCCGGGCTGTGCTGCCCGATGAGCACCGTCGCGCCGGGAATGAGCCCTTTCCACTGGAGGTAGGCGTACTTCACAAACACATTCAGGTTGTCCGTGCCGTACTTCGTGTCCACATCCGTGGTGAACCGGAACATCAGATCGTCCCACGACTTCTTCACCGTCAGATAGCTCCGGCGCACCCGGAACCCGCGCTCCGCCTCCGAGGAGTCCGCGTCCGACAGCGACGCGAAGTAGTCGAAGTAGAAGGTGGCGCCCGTCTGCACCGCAGACTCGCCCGCGAATGCGGGTGCAAGGCAAGCCGCGACGGCCACCCCGGCCAGTGCCCCGATCAAGACCCCTTTCATCATGATTCTGTCTCTCCTTTCCTTCGGTAGTGAGTGAACAGGCCCGATGGCCAAGACCCGCGTTCGCTGCGGGAATGGCCTCCGGAGTGTGAAGTTTCCGGGAAGGAACCACGGAAGTCCGATGGGCGCTGGCAAGCGCACAGGACCTCGTATCCCTCCCTCTCCAGGTTGTACCGAATCCCTTCCAGAATGTCCGGCTCATCCTCGACCACCAGGACCCTGGCGTGCGGCACGGCAGGGTCCATCGAAGTGCGGAGCGTCGGGCGATTGTCACCGGGGGAGAGAATCGCCGAAACAACGCGTCCTTTCCAGCCTCGATATGTGGCGCCGGGCCCGGCACGAGGCCCACGCTCAAGTCCGGCCTCGAGACGACCGATTCCACTCGACAGAAGGGAAACCCGGGATCCCGCCTGACCGGCGCTCAACCCCGGCCCACCCACGCGCAACCGTTGAGAGGTCCCTGATGAACGACAAGCTCTATTATGTCGAAGGACAGGACGGGCGGGTTCTCGGCCCGATGACTCTGGCACAGGCCCTCGAGGGAGTGGCTGCACAGGCGATCGCGGAAACGGCCCGCGTCTGCGAGGTCGGGGGGCAGTCGTGGATCGGGCTGCACCAGGTGACCACGGTCCAGGCCCAGCGCCCGCAGACCGCACCTCCCGCCCCGCCGACTCCGGCACCGCACGCCGCTGCCTCCACGCAGCAACTCGAGTACATCCCGCGATACACTCGCGACAAGGAATCCATGCCGGTCCGAACCGTGGCCATCGCGGCGACGGCCCTTCTCCTGCCGGTCTTCGCGCTGGTACTGCACACGACGACATCCTCCGAAACGCCGGTGGGCGGGCCTTCCATGACGACCGCCGCTGTGTCGCACCCGGGAAGTTCCCTCCCGACACTGGAGGGCGCCCTTCGCCCGGCCACTCACACCACCGCACGGAACGACAGACTCTCCGCGCCCGCGCCCGCACCGCGCATTACGGCACAGGAGCGGGTCGCCGCCCGTCTGGAAGATGTTCGCCGGGCGCTGGAAGTGCGCGACTACGACGACGCACGCTACCTTCTCCGGGAGTCGAACCGCGCGCTGGGGCATGATCCGGACTTCTCCCGTGTCTTCACGCTTCAGGCCGGGATCATCGATTACGAAGAGGGGCGCTTTGAAGACGCCCTCGGCAAGTTCGAGACGCTGCCGGGGGGCACTTCCTTCGATGTCGTCGGACCCGTTCCCGTGTCGCCTTCCGGGTGGCGCGGGTTCTCGCACCTGGCGATGGGCGACCCCAAGGCGGCCGTCCGCGCGTTCGACCGCGTTCCCGCTTCCGGGAATCGCGCTCAGTATGCGGTCGCGCAGCTCTGGGAAGGCGTTGCGCTCGCGAATCTGGGGATGCGGGACATGGCCATCCGGACCTGGCGGGACATTCCACGCCGGGCGGGCGAAGACCCGGACCCGGTGGCGCGTGTCGCGGTACGGTCGGCCGAGTACCTGGCCGGAGATCTTCTGGTGGAGAAGTACCTGGAGGATGTCGCGTTCCTCGAAGGATTCGAAAACGACATGCACTTCTTCCTGGGCTTTGCCGCACTGATGGAGTCGATGGAGGACATCGCCCGCGGACACTACACGCGGTCTGTCGATGCCACCCAGGGGCGGGAGTTCCCGTTCCATCTGGCCAGAGCGGAACTGGCGCGGCTGGACTGACCGCACGCAAGCCCGCGTTGTCCTCTGGACGGCGCGGGCCGGTATGTTGCGCTCCCGGGGCCGATCTCTACGCGGCCGTCTCTCCGGTTTCCACTCGATCGGAGTGCCGGGAATCGTCTCCGGGACCGGACTCCGCAAACTTCTTTCGCGGATCAGTCCTCACCAGCCACGCCGTGAACTCCGCCCCCAGCAGGAAGACAAGCGCGGACATGTAGACCCACAGCAGCGTCATGATCACCGCCGACAGCGACCCGAACAGCGGCCCCACCTTCGAGACATTCTCCAGATACCAGACATAGTAGAACTTCACCATCAGCCACAGGACGGACCCCGCGATCCCCCCCCAGAACGCGTACCGAAGGGGAATGATCGCGTGGGGAAGAACCCGGATCGCCAGCGTGAAACACGCGATCAGGAGAATCCCGATCACCCAGGTGGACAGGTGAAGTCCCACCTCGATCCCCGGCCCGCCAAACGCGTTCATTTCGATCACGGCAAGGCTTCGGTCCACGGCATTCACGGCAATCGTCCCGAGCACAACCAGGAAGACCATGACGGCCAGGAGCACGGAGAGCATCTTCGAGCGAAGGAAACTGCGCCGCCCGGGGATGAAGATCCGATCGAGCGAAAACTGCACCGCCACGAAGACCAGGTCGGTCGAAAGGAACAGCGCGGCGCCGCCGATCCACCCGAGAAGTGCGGGGTTGGCGATGACGGCTTCGATGTTCGCGATGATCTCCTGCGTCAGAAAGGGGATGTAGGCGTGAACAGCGGCCAGGAGATCCTCTGCGACGGAAGTGGACCCGCGGAGGAAGTTCCCGATGAGCGCAAGAAGGATCATCAGCATGGGGATGAGCGAGAGCATGAAGTAGAAGCTGATCCCGGCGGCCAGGAAGTAACACTGGTCGCGACGAAACGCACGGAGGATCTCCAGCGGAGCGCGCTTCCACGGACGCACCGGACCGCGCCGGACCGTTTCCGGAAGCCGCTTCAGTTCCTCGAGTCGCCGGGCGGACGGCGACCGGCGTTCATCCGACATCAAGAAGCCTCATGATCTCCCACTCTTCGTCCATCTCCATGAGTCGCTGCCGCTCTTCCGGAATCCGGAGCGTCCCCGCGAGTGCGCGAAAGACCCGGAGGTAGGCGGCCTCTTCTCCGGAAGGCCCCACCAGGAGCAGAAAGAGACGGACCGGCTCTCCTCCCTCTCCAAACGGCAGCCCCATCGGCGATCGGGCAAGGCCGAGCCGCATCTTCCGCACCTGAAGTGTCCGCAGGTGCGGAATGGCCACCTCGTCGCCGACGGCCGAGCAAAACTGCCGCTCCCGGGCCACCAACTCCCGCAGCAGGCGCCGCGGGTGCGCGATCCCCCCGCCCGGCTCCAGCCGCTCCACGAGTCCGCGCAGGATCTGCTCCCGGCAGTCGCGAAGATAACGCCGGGACGGCGCGGAGTCCTCGTCCGGCGGAGGTTCGGGCAACTCGGGCTGGAAGTCCAGATCCAGAAACCCGGAACGCAGAAGCCGGGAGATTCGCAAGAGTACCCTCCAATAGTCCGGGCGCGCGCCCCGGGAGGGTACGCGCCCGGGCGACCGCGGGCAACCGAGAGTCCGGCGGCGCGATTCTCCCGATTTTCGAGGGCGTGCCGGTGAAATCGGAGTATTCTGGGGCGCGCTGATGCGATGATCCACCGACTCTCCACCGGATGCGCGCCGTGAATCTCCCGAAGCCCGGAATCTGCGCCCTCTTCGTCCCGATCACGCTCCTTCTTCTCGCGGGATGCGGCAAGGAGGAGAGCGAGCCGCCCCCCTCAAGCCCGTTTCGCCTGCACGCGACACTCCCCTCGGTGGTACTGGCGGGGGTGCCGGTTCCGCTGCTCGTCTCCGCGATCGACGAGAGGGGGCTTCCCGGGCCCGAATGGACCGGACAGGCCATTCTCCGGGTCGATGACCCCAGAGCGGAGCTGACAGCCCCGGAGGCCGCCGCGAAACCGCGCAAGCCCGCGGTCCTGGTCACATTCCATACGCCGGGGATTCATCGCGGAACGGTCACCTGCGACACGGGCGAGGCCCCCGCATCCGTGGGGCCGGTGCGCGTGGTGGCGTCAGAGGAGGATCTCCGTGCCAGAAGCGGAGGCGCGGCGCTTCGGGTCTACTGGGGAGACGCGCACGGCCACTCCGACATCGGGGACGGTGTCAATCCGCCCCGGCGCTACTTCTGGTACGCGCGGGAGATCGCGCATCTCAACTACACCTGCCTCTCCGAACACGACTTTCAGCAGTTCATTTCCCGAGGACTCGACACCTCCCCGGACGGCTGGGATCGGATCGCCGCGCAGGCACGCGCCGCCCGGTGCGACGGATTCACCACCTTTCTCGGCTGGGAATGGTCCTCTCGGGTCCATGGGCACCGCGTGATCTTCTTCCCGGATGACCGGAGCCGGTTCGTCTCGTATCAGGAAGCCGACACGCCCGCGGCACTGGCAGAAGCGCTCCGCGGAACCGGCGCGTTCTCGGTGATCGCGCATCCGGTGGGGTCGCGCCTGACCCCCACGATTCAGTGGGATTCGGTCGTCGGTGGATTCGATCGCCTGATTGAGATCTACTCCGGGCACGGGACCATGGACGGCGACCCGGACTTCCGCCCCACCTCCGACCCGGCGGAAGGCCGAACCGCGGTCGATGCGCTCCGCCGGGGGCTTCGGCTCTCCTTCGCCGCATTCAGCGATACGCATCTCTCCACACCGGGGAATCCCTCCCCGCCGCCGATCCGCGACGCCACCTACCCCGGCGGGTTGACCGCGGTCATCGCGAAGTCTTCGGGTCGTGCGGATCTCTTCGAGGCACTCCGCGACGGGCGGACCTACGCCACTTCCGGCGAGCGGTTTCTCCTCGACTTCCGCGTCGGGGACCGCCTCCCGGGCGAGACGCTCTCCTCGAAACCGGGCGCGAAGTACCCCGTTCGCGGATTCGTGGCCGCCGAGCACGCGCTGCGGCGTGTGGAGTTGATGGCGGGTGGAAAGCCCATCCGACAGTTCCAGGCTGACGGCCACCCGGAAATCGACTTCGCGGTGGAGATTGGACCACTCCCTGACGGAACCGCCGTGTGGCTCCGGGGTGAATCGGTCGATGGAGAACGGTTCTGGGTGTCGCCGGTGTGGATCGCGGACGAAATGTCTGAATCGCGCTGAATCGGTGCTGGAAATGCGTGGGTCACTCTCCCATAATCCCCCCCCGTTTCAACAACTCGCATCCCAAGGAGAAATCATGACTCGGAAGTTCCTTCCTGCTTTCGCGGTGGTCGCGACCCTTGCACTGCCGTCGTTCGTCCCGGCCGAAACCGGAAAGGTCAAGGCCGCGGAGACGGTTCAGGAGATCAAGGGGGTCGAAAAGACGGCCCTGGAGATCACGGACGAGGCCCGCAAGGAGGCCGCACAGATCTTCACCACCCGTTGCGGGGCGTGCCACGGCGCGACCGGAGCCGGTGACGGGCTTGCGGCGGTGGCACTCAACCCGAAGCCGCGCTCGTTTCTCGATGCGGAGTGGCAGAAGACCGCCAAGGATGAAGAGATCGAGACGATCATCCTCAAAGGAGGCCCGGCGGTCGGCCTGAGTCCTCTGATGCCGCCGAACCCGGACCTCGTGAAGAAGCCGGTGATCGTGGCCGCACTGCGCGAACACATCCGGAATCTGACGGAGAAGTAGCCGGCGCGCACACCGACAGGGTGAATCAGCCGCGGGCGGAGGTTTCGTCCGCGGCTCGGCCCCGCCCCGCGAGCGCGGACCCGAGAATCATCGCCAGATAGAGAATGATGGCCGCCGCATCAAGAAGCCCCCCCGCGCGGCGCACGACGGGGTTTCCCGCAAGATCCCCCGCGACGCGCACAATCAGCGACAGATGAAGCAGCGCGAGCGGCGCATAGAGCAGCGGGCGATAGTGAACCGGGACCCCCAGTACCGCCGGGAAAATGATGGGGGCGTGCCCGAAGATCATCGAGAAGACGAAGCCCACGAACACGGAATGCACGATGATGTCCCAGGTCATGCCCGAGGCGACTCCTCCGGTTCCGGCCATGACCGCCCCGCCGAGCAACAACCACGCGTAGCCGGAGAGAAGGCTTGCCGCGACAAACCGCGGAAGGCCCGTGGACCGGATGGTGCGGCGGGCAATATCAAACCGGAAGAGCCAGAGCGCCAGCGCCGCCAGCGCGATCCCCACGGGAATGTGCCCATGCCCGGGGAAGACGGACCCCGCGGTGAGGCCGCCGCAGAACAGCACCACGCACGCCGTGAATAGACGCCTCGCGGAAGGCGGCGGGTTGGCCATGCGGCTGAGTTCCAGGCGTTCCCCCGCCACGGTGAGCACGAGGAAGCCCATCCACCAGCCAACCGGCAGGTGGAGCGCAACGCCCGCCAGCCAGTGAAGGTTCCCCACGAGCCACGCGACACCACCCAGCGCCATGACGGTCAGCGGGACGCCCCCGTGGAGTCGCATGGCCGTGGCATAGGCGACGATCAGTCCTGCGCTGGCCAGACTCACGATCACCGCGGGCCAGGGTGCGGGCACTCCGGCGAGAATCCCGATCATCCCGAGAGCGGCCAGAATGGGAATGAGTATCGCGACGCGCTGCCGCATCCCGACGGTCCGTTCCACGCACACCAGCGTTCCCACAAACCCGCAGACCATCAGCGGACCATGGAGCGCGGCCAGTCCCGGACCGAGGCCCGGAAGCATCCACCCCATGCGCACCAGTCCGGCGTACATGCCGGACAGAAGCGCCGCGACCCCCGCCAGCATCAGAGGCAGGAAGCGTAAGGAAGGCCCGCTGGCCATGGTGTTCCCCTTTCCGGTCTAGTGCAGGTAGAACAGGGGAAACAGCACAAGCCATCCGGCGGCCATCACGCCCCAGCAAGCGCCGCAAAGGCGCACGACGGTATCATCGCGAGGCGCGGTATGCCCGGCCAGAGCGCGCGCGAGCGTCCGGAGCAGCGTGGCCATCGCGAGAACCGTGAACAGCGCAAGCAGTCCGGTCACCACCCAGTGAAATCGGAAGAACCGGCTCGCGTGTGCGGGCGTCCGCGGGACATCATCCGGACCGGGAGTCGCCGCCAGCCCTGCGGGACCTGCTGCCGAAGACGGAAGCACCGACGCATGAATGAGAAGTCCGCCGGTCGCTGCCGGAGGAGGTGCCGCCCCTCCGGCATCCTCCAGCGTGCGGATGTGCGCCACGATGTGCGCGAGATCCTGATCCGTCAGCGCGGGATTCCCGCCCCGGGGCATCATGGGGATTCCCGTGGTGTTCGCCGGATCATCCGCCGCCCGGCCGACTTTGAGAAACTCCACGAAGGCCCGATCATCCAGCCCGGACACGAACGCGTTCTCGCGCATGCCCGGCCCCAGACCCGGCACGCCCTCGGCGTTCATCCCGTGACACGCCATGCAGGTGGAGAGGTAGAGACCGGCGCCCGCCGCCGCGTCTCCGGGTTCCAGCGCAATCTCCGGCTCGGAGGGTCCCGCCGATCCCGCATCCTCCGGAAGATCCACGCCAAAGCGAGCCGCTACAAACTCGGGCGCGGGGTCGAAGAAGTGTCCGCCGATCAGGCCGCGCGACTCCAGCGCCTGTCGCTCCGCACCGAAAACCGCCAGAAAGCCCCCGCCCGCCGCGAGCGCCAGAAGAAGGTACCCGACCGCCCGGGAGTCCGCCCCGACGCGGACCGCCCGCGAGGCCAGCCCGGCCGCTCCTGCGGCCACCGCCAGCAGAATCACGCCGAAAAACGCCGTCTCGTGACTCATGAGGCGCGTCGCCCACGCAAACATCTCCGGCTCAACGAAACGGAACACGGCTCCCACGACGAAGAGACCCGCCAGCGGAAGAACGAGCGCGGCGAGAACGAGCGCCCGCGAGAGTTTCAGGTTCATGGTCTTCCTCCGAGGCATCCACGCCACCATTTCCGGTCACAAGAGCGCGTATGCTACCGCAGAACCGCTCGCGTGTGGGAGTGGGAATCGCCGGGACGGTCCCTCAACGGTCCCCGGGATCCTGTCCGTTCGTCGTGTCCGGACCACTGTCCCCGCCATCGGGGAGTTCCGGGTCCAGGCAGCACCGGCTGGAATGAGCCTTGCCCTCCAGAATCAACTCCGCGACGGTCGATCGTTCCATGCCCTTCTCGATCTCGGCCAGCGCCTCATCCAGGCGCCGGTGCAACGGGCAGAGTTCCGCGCTGTGCTCTTCCAGTTCCAGCGGACAGCGCCCCACCCGCTGGATGGGATCCACCGCGTTCACCACATCCAGAATGGTCAGGTCCTCCGGAGCCTTCGCCAGGAGGAATCCCCCGTGAAGCCCCCGGCGTGACCGGACGATTCCCGCCCGACCCAGCGTCTGAAGCACCTTGGAGAGGTAGCTGGCCGGGATCTTCGTGTCTCTCGCGATCTGGTGCGTCGTGATCGACTGATCTGTCGAGGTCGCCAGGCAGACAACCGCCCGCAACGCGTATTCCATGGTCTGGGAGAACATGACCTGCCTCTCTCGTTCGGGACAATGGGAACCCGCGTCCAAGACAACCCGGATCCAGACCTCCATTTTATTGTTGATTGCAAACTCGTCAATCGCAAAACGCCACAAAAGTGGCGCCCGCCTCGACTGAAGGCCTATTGAGAGCGAGCCAGCGCCCCGGAGGAGATCGCCGGGGAGGGACCGGCAAAGCGAACGATCGTTCGCATTGCCTCGGACTGCCGTCTTCCCCACCCGCCCGGGGAGCGTTACACTCCGCGCCGCGTCAAGAGTGTGGCGGGATGGGACCGAAGGACACAGGAGGCGGCAGACCGTGGCGAAGCAGGATCTCGTGATCATCGGGGGCGGTCCCGGCGGATATGTCGGTGCCATCCGTGCCTCCCGGCTGGGGCTGTCCGTCACGCTGGTGGAGCGGGAACGCCAGCTCGGCGGCACCTGTCTGCTCCGCGGATGCATCCCGACCAAGGCGCTCCTGCACTCGGCGGACCTTCTTCAGGAGATGCGCGGGGCCGACGCCCACGGCATCCGGGCGGAGGGCATCACGGTGGACTTCCCCGGCATCATGCGAAACAAGAAGAAGGTCGTGGACCGCTCGGCCGCCGGCGTTCGTTACCTGATGAAGAAAAACGGCGTGGAGGTCGTGAACGGAACCGCCCGCATCGACGGGCCGGGGAGCGTCTCCGTCTCGCTGCCCGATCAGGAGGAGGTCTGTCTCGAAGCCCGGGAAGTCCTGATCGCCACGGGTTCCGTTCCTCGCGGGGTTCCCGGAATCGAGCCGGACGGGCGGCACATTCTGACTTCCAACGAAATGCTGGAACTGAAGGAGATTCCGCCGAGCCTTCTCGTTCTGGGTGGAGGCGCGGTCGGTGTGGAGTTCGCGTCGGTCTTCTCCCGGCTCGGGTCGGTGGTGACGATCGTGGAGCTGCTCCCGAGGCTCCTCCCCTTCGAGGACGAGGAGATCTCCGACGCCTTCGCAAAGGCTCTGGGCAAACGCGGCATCCGCACCTACTGCGGCACGAGGATGGGGCGCGTGACCGCCACGGAGGACGGAGTCGTCTGCGCCGTGGAAGATGGAGACGGCGGCACAAAGAACCTGTCCGCGTCCATGCTTCTCTCGGCGGTGGGTCGTGCCCCGTTCACGGAGGGCCTCGGCGCCGTGAAGGCGGGTGTGTGTCTGGATGATCGCGGCTTCGTGAAGGTGGATGACCACTATCGCACGACCGTCCCGGGCATTCGCGCCATCGGCGATGTGATCGACACGCCTGCGCTGGCCCATGTTGCCAGCGCGGAAGCGATCGCCGCCGTCGAGCACATCGCCGGGGCCGAGACGCATCCGGTCGATTACGCGACCACGCCCTCCTGCACTTACGCGGACCCCGAAGTGGCCTCGGTCGGCCTCACGGAGGCGGCTGCACGCGACGCGGGGCACGAAGTCTCCGTCGGACGGTTCCCCTTCTCCGCGAGCGGAAAGGCGCGAATCCTCGGCGCGACAGACGGCTTCGTGAAGATTGTCGCCGGGAAACCGCACGGAGAGGTGCTCGGCGTCCACATCATGGGGCCTCACGCGACCGAACTCATCGCGGAAGCCGGGATTCTCCTGCGTACCGAGTGTACCGCGGAGGAAATCGTCCGGACCATGCATCCGCATCCCACTCTTTCCGAAGCCATCCAGGAGGCGGCGCATGGCGTCGACGGGAATCCCCTCCACATCTAGCCCGCCGCCCGGAATCGAGGCCGCCGCCCTCAGCCCTTCGGCGAAGCTCGAAATCTGGCAGCACCTCCAGCGGAATCGCATGGTGGACGAGCGCCTCGGGTTGCTCTACCGGACCGGGAAGGTGGTCGGAGGGCTCTTCAGTTCGCTCGGGCAGGAGGCCATCTCCGTCGGCACGGCCTATGCGCTGGAGGAGAAAGACTGGGTGGGGCCGCTCATCCGGAATCTGGGGACGCTTCTCGTGCGGGGCGTACGCCCGCGGGAAGTCTTCGCGCAGTATCTCGCACGCGCCACCGGTCCCACCGGAGGCCGCGACGGAAACACGCACTTCGGCGATCTGGACCGGAGGATCGTCGCGCCGATCTCGCACCTCGGTGCCGTGATTCCGGTCATGGCGGGGATCGCGCTGGCCGGAAAAATGCGTGGCGAGGACCTGGCCGCGATGACCTATATCGGCGACGGTGGCACCTCCACCGGAGACTTCCACGAAGGCGTCAACATGGCCGCGGTACTGGAAGTCCCGCTGGTCGTCATTGTGGAGAACAACGGCTACGCCTACTCCACGCCCACCTCCCGGCAGACAAAGGCGGCGGGTTTTGTCGTGAAGGCGGAGTCGTATGGAATCCCCGGTGAAATGGTGGACGGAAACGATGTGCTCGCTGTGTACGACGCGACAAGACGCGCCCTCGCGCATGCGCGTTCCGGCCACGGCCCCGTGCTGCTGGAGATGAAGACCTTTCGCATGAAGGGACACGCCGAACACGACGACGCGAAGTATGTCCCGCCCGAGCTCCTGGTCGAGTGGCGCGTTCAGGATCCGTTGCTCCGATACGACGCGCTTCTGGAGTCGGAGGGAATCCTCACTTCAGAGGAACGGGAGAACCGAACGGCCGCGCTCCGCGAAGAGATCGATGCGGACGCGGACTTTGCCGTCGCCTCCCCCATGCCGGAAGCGTCGTATGCCGCCGGGCGGGTCACCGCCGATGACGGGGGAATCGAAGGGAGCGAACCATGCCCACGCTGACCTTCGTCGATGCGGTCCGCGAAGGCATCCGCGCGGAACTCCTCGCCGACCCCTCGGTCTTCGTGATCGGCGAAGATGTGGGCACCTACGGCGGCGCTTTCCGGGCGACGCGCGGCTTCCTCGACGAGTTCGGACCGGAGCGGATCGTGGACACGCCCATCTCCGAGTCGGCCATCGTGGGGGCGGCGGTCGGCGCGGCCATGAACGGCCTGCGCCCGGTTGCGGAGATGCAGTTCATCGACTTCCTGTCGTGCGCGTTCAATCAGGTGGTGAACATGGCCGCGAAGGCCCGATACCGCTGGAACGCCGGAGTGCCCATTGTGGTGCGCGGTCCATGCGGGGGCGGCGTGCACGGGGGACCGTTCCACTCTCAGAATGTGGAGAGCCACTATCTGTCCACGCCGGGACTGAAGATCGTGGAACCCGCCACGGCGCTGGATGCCTACGGCCTCATGCGGGCCGCCATCCGGGATCCGGATCCGGTTCTGTTCTTCGAACACAAGTACCTCTACCGGAGAGTCCGTGACGAAATCCCGGCCGGAGAGTTCACCGTTCCGATCGGAAAGGCACGCATTCACCGCGACGGAACGGACCTGTCCGTCGTGACCTTCGGAGCGTGCGTCCACCACGCGCTCGAAGCGGCCGACCTGCTCGCCGCGGAGGGAATCTCCATTGAGGTCGTGGATCTGCGAACGCTTCTTCCCATCGACGAAGATGCGCTTCTCGCCACGGCGAGGCGCACGAACAAGGTGATCATCTACCACGAAGCGCAACGCACCGGCGGGATCGGGGGGGAACTCTCGGCAATCCTCGCGGAGAGGTGCTTCGACAGTCTCGACGGACCGGTGGTGCGCGTCACCGCGCCGGACACGCCGGTCCCCTTCAGCCCACCTCTGGAAGAGGCGTACCTTCCGGGAGTCGCGGACCTCGTGGAGGCCGCCCGGCAACTGGCCGCGTACTAGGAGGAACGATGAAGATCGATGTCATCATGCCCCAGATGGGCGAGAGCATCGCCGAAGGCACCATTACGAAGTGGTTGAAGAAGGCCGGGGAACCCGTCGCGAAGGACGATCCTCTCTTCGAGATCTCCACCGACAAGGTGGACGCGGAGATCCCCTCGCCCGCGGCGGGGGTGATTGCGGAGATCATCGTGGACGAAGGCAACACCGTCGAGGTGAACACGGTCGTTGCTCGAATCGAGACGGATGCGAGCGTCCGGGTCGAACCCGCGCCCGCGCCGACAGAACCGAAGTCGACGGAACCGGACGCCGCACATCCCGCCGCACCGACCGAGGCACCGGCCCCGCAGCCGATCCCCGCGGGTGCCCCGGAAGCGACCGAGTGGGAACGCGTGCGCGTCTTCTCTTCGCCGCTCGTACGAAAGATGGCGGCCGAACACGGCGTGGACCTCTCGCTCGTTTCGGGCACGGGAATCCACGGCCGCGTCACGAAGCGCGACCTGCTGGCGCACCTCGAATCCGGGGTGTCGTCGCCGCCCGCACCCGCCGCACCCGCAGCCGTCCCGACCACACCGGCGACGGCCGCCGCGCCAGCGCCGCAACTCGGCGACCGCGTGGAACCCATGTCCACCATGCGGAAGGTGATCGCGGACCACATGGTCGACTCCAAGAGGATCAGTCCGCATGTGCAGACATTCCGGGAAGTGGATGTGTCCAATCTGGTCGCGATTCGCGAACGGCACGGCAGCGCATTCCTTTCACGCAACGGGGTGAAGCTCTCGTACACGGCGTTCATCGCGAAGGCGGTTTGCGACGCGCTCAAAGCCGTACCCATCCTGAACGCCTCCCTCTCGGGTGAGGAGATCCACTACCACGGCGCCATCCACCTCGGGATTGCCGTATCGCTGGATTGGGGGCTCATCGTCCCGGTCGTGCGTCACGCCGGAGACATGAATGTCTCCGGACTCGCGAAGAGCATCGCGGACCTCTCCGGACGCGCCCGGTCGAAGAAGCTCTCCCCGGACGAGGTCTCCGGCGGCACCTTCACCATCACAAACCCCGGCATCTACGGCGGGCTCTTCGGCTGCCCGGTCATCAACCAGCCGCAGTCCGGGATTCTCGGCGTGGGCGCGATTGAGAAACGCCCCGTCGTCATAGACGATGCCATCGCCATTCGCCCGATGTGTTACCTCGGACTGTCGTTCGACCACCGGCTGATCGACGGTGCGGTGGCCGAGCAGTTCATGGGAGCGGCGCGAGACAGTCTCGCGGCCATGACGGAGGCGGCGCTGTAGCGCCGGAGACGCAATGGACCGACGGACGCTGGAGATCACGCAACTGGGACTCGTTCCCTACAAGGACGGGTTGGATCTCATGGACTCCGCGCGACACGCGGTCCTTGCCGGAAGCGTCCCCGATCAGCTCTTCGTGCTGGAGCATCCGCCTGTCGTGACAGCGGGCCGGAACGCGCGCGTGGAGAAGCATCTGCTCGCCACGCCGGAGGGCCTTCGGGAACACGGCATTGCGTTCCACCGGACGGGCCGCGGCGGGGATGTCACCTACCACGGTCCCGGGCAGGTCGTCGCGTACCCGGTGGTGAACCTCCATCCCGACCGGCGCGATGTGCGACGCTTCGTCCGCGACCTGGAAGAGGCCGTCCTGCGCACGCTGGCCGGGTTGGGCGTGACGGCGGGACGCATTCCGGGACTCACGGGGGTCTGGGTCGGGGATCTCAAGATTGCAGCCATCGGCGTTAGGATTTCGCGATGGGTCACGACGCACGGACTCGCGTTCAATGTGGCCACGGATCTGCGCCCGTACGATCACATCGTGCCGTGCGGCATTCGCCATCGCGGCGTCACCAGCCTCTCCCGTGTGCTGGAGCGAGAGGTCGCCGTCCGGGAAGTCCGCGATGTCCTCGCACGGGAACTGGCGGAAGTCCTCGACCGCGACGCCGTCTGCCGGACCGCCCCCCCGCCCTCGCTTTCGTGGAACGCCCCCGCCGCCAGGGAGGTTCTCTCGTGACGCGCAAGCCTCCCGCGGGAACGCCCGGACCCTTCCCGCTCGCGGACGGCGGACAGACCGGCACGCTCCCCCGGGTGCGCGGCCGACGCCGGGATGAACCGCGACGGCCGGAATGGCTCAAGGTGCGGATGGCCACGGGACGGGAGTTTCGAGATGTACGAAAGCTCGTCGACGGACTCCATCTCCACACGGTGTGTCAGGAGGCGCGCTGCCCCAACATCTACGAGTGCTGGGAGGATCGCACGGCCACCTTCATGGTCCTGGGCGATATCTGCACGCGGTACTGTTCGTTTTGCGCCGTCGGAAAGGGCGATCCTCAGCGGCCGGACGCGGAGGAACCCGGGAATGTCGCCGCAGCGGTGGCCCATCTCGAACTGGCGCACGCCGTCATCACCAGCGTCAACCGCGACGACTTGCCGGACGGAGGTGCCGCGCACTTCGCGGAGACCATTCGCCTCATCCGGCAGCGAAACCCCGAGTGCCGGACGGAGGTGCTGATCCCGGACTTCGACGGAAATCAAAATGCACTCGACATCGTCCTCGATGCGAACCCCGACATCCTCAATCACAACCTGGAGACCGTCGAGCGACTCTACCGGCGCGTGCGCCCGCGTGCGATCTATCGGCGTTCACTGGACCTGCTGGCCCGCGCGGGGCAACACCGGGAGAGCGGGTTGCTCACCAAGTCCGGCATGATGGTCG
Organism: Gemmatimonadota bacterium; assembly: GCA_030747075.1. Classification (NCBI taxonomy): domain Bacteria; kingdom Pseudomonadati; phylum Gemmatimonadota; species Gemmatimonadota bacterium. The sequence continues at coordinate 68,319 of JASLLL010000009.1, read as the reverse complement.
GCCTGGGTGAAACCACAGGCGAGCTCCTGCACGCCTTGGCGGATCTCCGCTCCTCGGGCGTTGACATTGTGACGATAGGTCAGTATCTGAGTCCCTCCCCGGAGCACCTCGGGGTCGAGAAGTACTACACGCCTGCGGAGTTCGATGAAATCCGCGAGGAGGCAGAAGACCTTGGATTCCGCTTCGTCGAATCCGGACCGCTCGTCCGAAGCAGCTACCACGCCCGACGCCACGCAGACGGCGCAGCCAGCCGACCGGGAGAGGCCTGACCCCTCCACGCTGGACGCCATCTTCCGGCCCCGGTCGGTCGCTGTCATCGGTGCCTCGACGCGCCCCGGGTCCATCGGGCGGGAGATGGTCCACAACCTGATCGTCGGGGACTTTCGGGGGAAGCTCTTCCCGGTGAACCCGAAGGCGGAGTTCATCCACTCGATCAAGGCGTACCCGTCCATTCTCGACATCCCGGACCCGGTAGACCTGGCCATCCTTGTCATCCCGGCAGCCGCCGTCAACGCAGTCGCGGACGAGTGCGGCCGGAAGGGCGTGAAGGGACTGGTGGTCGTCACCGCGGGCTTCCGTGAGACCGGTGAAGAAGGCCTGGCGAGAGAGGAAGCGCTTCGCAAGATCGCCCTCCGGTACAAGATGCGCCTCGTCGGCCCGAACTGCCTGGGCGTGTTCAACGCGGATCCGGCCGTCTCCCTCAACGCCACCTTTGCGCCCGGGATTCCCGGGAACGGGAAGGTCGGTTTCGTCTCGCAAAGTGGTGCGCTGGGGATCGCCATCTGGACGGAGATGCAGAACCTGGGCGTCGGGTTCTCGCAGTTCGCGTCCATCGGGAACAAGGTGGATGTCGCGGGGAATGCGCTCATCGAATACTGGGAGGACGATCCCGCAACGCAGGTCATCGGGCTGTACATCGAGAGCTTCGGGGATCCGCGACGCTTCCTCGGACTCGCGCGGCGAGTGACCCGACAGAAGCCGATCATCATGGTGAAGTCGGGGAGAACCGCCGCCGGAGCGCGGGCGGCGTCGTCGCACACAGGCGCGCTCGCCGGACTCGACAACGCGACCGACGCGCTCCTGCGGCAGACCGGCGTCATCCGCGCGCGAGCCATCGGGGACATGCTGGCCATGATTCTCGGCTTCACGAAGTGTCCGCTGCCGGAGGGACCGCGTGTCGCCATCCTCACGAACGCGGGCGGACCCGGCATCATGGCGACCGATGCCCTCATCGGCCACGGCCTCTCGGTGGCGGCGCTGCCCGAAGAGACGCAGGCGCAGCTTCGGGAGAAGCTGCCGCCGGAAGCGACGACCACCAACCCCGTGGATATGATCGCCGGCGCCACGGCGGAGAACTACGGGCACTGCCTCAAGGTACTGATCGAATGCGATGAGGTGGACCAGATCATTGTCGGCTTTGTGCCGCCGGTCATGATCAACCCCATGGAAGTGATGAGGCACATCGCGGAGTCGGCGCGCGGTTCGAAGAAGCCCATCTTCATGGTGCTGATGGCGGAGGAGCACTACTACCGCCGGATTCCGGGCGAGATCCCCGACGCGCCCCCCCTCTATCGATACCCGGAAGAAGCCGCGCGCACCGCCGCGGAAATGTGGAACCATGTGAAGTGGACGCGTCGTGATCCCGGCCGCATCCCCGTGATCGACGCGGATCGCGGCGCGGCAAGGCGCATCGTGGAAGAAGAAGGGACGCCCGGTGAGTATCTGGATCCGGACGCCGCCTTCCGGCTGCTTGGCGCATACGGGTTCCCACTGTCGCCGTGGCGGCGCGTCACCACGGTAGAGGAAGCCGTCACCGCCTCCAACGAACTCGGCTATCCGGCGGTTCTCAAGGTGGCTGGCCGCAAGATCGTCCACAAGTCGGATGTCGGGGGAGTGGTCCTCGGCATCCGCAACCCGCTGGAGATGGAAGGCGCCTTCGCGCGCATTCGCCGTGCCATGGAAGAGCTGGGGCTGGACCCCGCGGAGGAAGGGTGCCTCGTGCAGCATCAGGAGACGGCGTCACGAGAGGTCATTCTGGGGATGAGCACGGACCCCGCGATCGGCCCGGTGCTCCTGTTCGGCCTGGGCGGAAAGTATGTCGAGGTCATGCAGGATGTCACACTCCGCGTCCACCCCATCACCGATGTGGAGGCGGGGGAAATGGTGGAGTCAATCCGCGGCTATGCATTGCTGACCGGCGTTCGAGGCGAGGAATCCGTTGCGCTGCCGGTGCTTCACGACGCGCTGCTTCGCCTGTCGGCGCTGGTGGGGGACCTTCCGGAAGTGGCCGAGATCGACCTGAACCCGTTTCTGGTCTCCCCGGAAGCGGATTCCTGCCGGATCGTGGACGCCAGGATCCGGATCGCGGGCGAGTAGAGGACCCATCCGTCGTCGGTCTTTGACCCGGTCCCGCGCCGTGTCTTTTGGGGCGTGAGTCACGGAACTGACGGCTCTCCCGTCAACTTCGGAATGAGCCGGGTCATCGGCACGGGCGCGTCCGGGGGGCGTGTTTGACGGCGGGCCTCTTTGCGTGATGGCGGTCGCGGGTCACGCCCACTCGATGACGAAGGACGCGGGCGGAAGCCCCTCCCGAGCGACGACCGCCGCATACTCTTCTCCGACCGGCACTTCCTCCAGATGCCACCCGGCGGCAGCATTCGGGCACCCGTCCACCGAGAGGAATGCCGGGGACGCGTCCGGGTCCACACGGACTTCCACGCGTGAAAGATGGCGGAGGATCCGCTCCCCGCGTGCCTTCACCCACGCCTCACGGGCCGCCCATGCACGGTGGAACGCACGCGCCCTCCGGGCCTCGGGGAGGGCGGAGAGTGCCACCGCCTCCGCCTCGGGAAAGTGCCGCCGGGCGACCCGCTCCGCCGCGCTTCCCGACCGTACGCGTTCGATGTCCACACCAATCGGACCGGGCCGCCCCAGCGCCACCAACAGAAGGGAACCCGAATGCGAGAGGTTGAAGTCGAGCGCGGGGTCGGGCGAGTCCGCCAGAAATGGTCGCCCGTGCGTCCCCGATTCCAGACGGAGGTCCGCCGGGTCCACTTCGAGTCGCTCGCCCAGAATGGCACGCAGAATCGACCGCGCGGCGATCCACCGCCGACGCCCCTTCACACCGGCAAACCGCCCCGCCCGCCGGCGTTCCTCTGCCGAGAGAAGCCCGGCGCCGGACACCCTCCGCGCAGCTTCTCCGTCCAGATCCGCGCACCAGACCGTCACCCGGTTCTCTGGAGGCGTCGCCCCTTTGCGCGGCACGGCTACCAGTCCTTCACGCGCTCGTACAGCGTGGTTCTCTGCACGGGATCGAAGCCCGCGTCCCGGATGAGCTCCACGCAGTCGGGTGTGGTCGCCCTGTTGTGATGATCCGCCAGCCGCAGCACATTCTCCTCGATGAGGGTACCGCCGAAATCGTCGCCGCCGCAGTGCAGCGCGATCTGCCCCACCTTCTGCCCTTCGGAGAACCAGCTCGCCTGAATGTGGTCGAAGTTGTCCAGGACGAGACGCGCGACCGCGATGATCCGAAGATACCGGACAGGCCCCGCTCCCTCCGGCACCCACTTGCGAAGCAGCGTATTCCCCGGCTTGAAGCTCCACGGAATGAACGCGGTGAACCCGCCCGTCTCGTGTTGAAGGTCCCGCAGCTTCAACAGGTGTTCGATGATCTCCTCGTCCGTCTCGACATGGCCGTACATCATCGTCGCGGTGGTTCGGTAACCGATGTGGTGCGCCTCTCGCATGACGCCCAGCCAGCTGTCCGAGGTGGGCTTTTTAGGACTGATGCGCTTCCGCACCCGCTCCACAAGAATCTCCGCGCCCCCTCCGGGGATGGTGCGCTGCCCGGCCTCCCAGAGATCCTCCAGAACCCGCCGTACAGTGTGCCCCGAGACCTTCGCCATCATCGTGATCTCCGAAGGACTCCACAGATGCGTACACAACCCGGGGTACGCGTCCGTCAAAGCGCGTACGACTTCCGGGTAGTACTCGTACGGAATCTCCGGATTGTGCCCACCCTGCAGAAGGGCCGTGGTGGCGCCGCGCTCAACCGCGCGCCCCACCCTCTCCACGATTCGCTCCACCGGGTGCCGATACGCTTCCTCGTGTCCCGGTTTCCGATAGAACGCACAGAAGAGGCAGTCGGTCTCGCACGCGTTCGTGTAGTTCGGGTTCGTGTCGATGACGAAGGTGACCGCGTTCCCGGGAACGCGACGGCCGCGCATCTCGTGCGCCAGCGATCCAAGATCCCCGAGGCGCGCGTCGCGCAAGAGGAAAAGCGCGGACGCCGCGTCCAGCCGGTCTCCAGCAAGAACGCGCCTCTCCACTTCGGCGAAGCGCACGGAGTCGCCGCGCGGGATGTGCGTCTTCTGTCGGAGAGTGCTGCTCATCGCTCTATCCCGGGCCGCCGACCGGGAGGCCGCTCAGCATCTCGCGAAACTGGTTCTCGCCGAGGCTCTCCACGGGCCCGAGTCGATAACGGAAGGTCTCCAGATAACGCAGAACCCCCGCCGCGTTCAGTCCAAACGCCGCGCCGCAACGCGCCGCGATTTCCGGAATGCGGAGCTTCCACCCGGCCAGCGATTCCTCCAGGCTGTCCGTCACTCTCCGCCGGTCTTCCTCCGCCACCTTGCGGGAAACCGCCCACCGCGCGAACACGAAGGGAAGCGCCTGCCAGCCGTGCCACTCCTCTCCGAGATCGTAGACGAACGGGAACTCCGAACCACCGTCGCATGCTGCCACGAGAGCTTCGTCCCCGATCAGCAGCCGGGCGACATCGTCCTCGGACTTGCCGCGAATGAAGTCGATGTCCGTCAGTTCGTACTTGCACTCCAGGACGAGCCGGAGGAGTTGCACCGAAGTGGAACTCTCCGCAGTGAGGCCGATGCGGGCACCGGAGAGGTCTCCGATCTCCGTGCGCGAGAAGAGCAGCACCGAATGCGCGGGGCCTTCGCAGGAGATCCCGAAGTCTCCGAGCGGTTCGTAGCGACTTTCCAGACGAAACAGATCCGCGACCGCCATCGGGCCGCAGGTGAGATCCTCCTCGCGAGCCATTCGCCCGAGTTCGCGGGGAGGTTCCCTCACGATGTCGTATCCGAGTTCACCGATCCCCCCGTAGAAGGGTTCACAGTTGAGATACGGAATGAGCGCCAGCGTCAGTCTGGTCCTTGGTTTCGAGGACATCGTAGTGTGCATTCCTCCTCGTGGGGATCTTTCCGGCTTCCCGGATCAGTTGCCGGATTCGCAGCTCCGTGAGTCCGACCGGCGAGTCCGCAAGCGCAGAGTGGGCGACGCGTTCCTCGTCGATGGTCCCGTCCATGTCGTCGGCGCCGAAGTTCAGCGCGGCGGACGCCGTCTCCTCACCGAGCATGACCCAGTACGCCTTCACATGGTCGATGTTGTCCAGCAGGAGCCGTGCGGTGGCGATGGTGCGGAGGCCGTCCGGTGCGGACGCGCCCCGCTCGACAAGCTTCGAGTTCCCGACCTGATACTCCAGCGGGATGAAGGAGTGGAACCCGTGCGTCTCGTCCTGAAGGCTACGGAGTTGCAGCATATGCGAGACGCGTTCCGGAAGCGTTTCGATGTGTCCGTACAGAAGCGTGGCATTGGAGCGGATGCCCATCGAATGCGCGACGCGATGAATCTCGAACCACCGTTCGTGTCCCATCTTCCGGGGATAAAGCTCCGCGCGAATCCTCTCGGAGAAGACCTCCGCGCCGCCGCCGGGCATGGTGGAAAGCCCCGCGGCCTTCAGTTCGCGGAGGATGTCCTCGACCGGCTTCTTCGAGATCTTCGCAAACCAGTCGATCTCCACCGCCGTCCACGCCTTGATGGGCAGCCGCGGCCATCGTTCATGAATCCCGCGCGTGATCTCGACATACCGGTCGAACTTCCACTTCGGATGAAGCCCGCCGACGATATGGATCTCGTCGATGTCGTCGCCGCCGTGCGCCAGGATCTCCTCCATGCTGAGTTCGTAGGCATGGTCGTCGCCGGGGCGCGCGGCAAAGTCACAGAACCGACAGGTCAGGATGCAGAGATTCGTCGGATTCAGCTGGCGATTGAGAACATAGTAGACGCGCTCTCCGGTCTTCGCGCGCTTCGCCGCGTCCGCGATTCTCCCCAGCCCGAAGAGGTCCGCGGTAGTGAGACACGCCAGGCCGTCGGCTTCATCAAGACGCTCCCCGCACGCCACCTTTTCCGCAACGCGTGCCAGCGCCGGGTCCTGGAAGCGATCAGCCTGGATGTCGGAAACCATGGGCCCTTCTCTCCTGGTGCGGGAAGGTCACAGGGTACCGCGCAGGCCTGCCGGAGTCGATGCGGTTCCGGTGCAGGCCTACGCTGGAAAGTACTCCCTCCAGCGGCGATCCACCTTCGCCACGACCTCCGGGGACATTTCCAGCGGGTTCGGGTAGCCGGTCTTGAATGTCGCGTCGATCGCCATCCGCCCGCGATGAACCGGCCACGCGCCGCGCAGCGAAGATTCTTCGAAGAAGACATCCCGCGCGGGATCAAAGCGCGTGAAGATCCCCCACAGGAGAAGATCCCGGTTGTTCTCGGGAATGTCGGGAGATACGGCCGCGACGATCTTCGGCGGAGTCACGAGGTCGGCATCCGATTCGCTCCCGCGCAGCGCGTCCAGCACCTTCGCAAGAACTTCCCGCGGGTTCTCCCCCTCCACGCGCACCACGAGGATCGCCCGGCCGAGAAGCGCCTGCCCGACAATCCGCCGGTCCACGCCGGTCAGATCCGGCACGAGCGCCAGTCCGTCCGGCGTGGGAGCCGGACGCGCTTCGTCCGCATCCCCCGGACCCGGGGTGGCGTCCAGGATCATCTTGCTGCCGAGGTTCATCGTCGTGCTGGTGAAGTCCAGCGTGTCGAAAGGAACCCGGGGCAGAAGCATGAAGTCCCGCGACGGGTCGAAGTCGGTGGCGATGGCTTCCAGCACATCGTCGAGGTTTCGGGGATCGACCCCCGGGCCCACCATCAAGAGCACCTTCGTCAGACCCAGTTGCCCCTGCCCCAGAAGGCCGAACGCCGAACGCATGGCCTCGCGCGTGAACCGCTGCTCCGCCGACGCCACCAGGAGGTGGTGGAACCCGGTGGCTTCCCAGCTCCAGAGATCGCGGATCTCCGGGTGCGGGATGCGGATGAGCGGACCGAGGAGCTCCTGCACGGCATTCCCGAGGAAGCCGTCCTCCTGTGGCGGCTTCCCGACCACGATCGCCGGATAGATGGCGTCGCGGCGGCGCGTCATTCGCGTCACACGAAACACGGGGAAGGACGCGGCGGCAGAGTAGTGCCCGAAGTGATCGCCGAATGGACCTTCCGTGCGGCGCACACCCGGCTCCACGACGCCCTCCAGCGCAAACTCCGCACCGGCCGGAACATCCGGCGCACGCCCCCCGCTGCGGCTGAGGATCACGGGTTTCCCGCGCAACAGTCCGGCGAACGCGTACTCGGACAGCCCCTCCGGAAGCGGCATCATCGCCGCCATCATCACCAGCGGATCCCCGCCCAGCGCGACCGTGACAGGCAGCGGGCGCCCGAGTCCTTCCGCGTCGTGGAAGTGATACCCGCCGCCCTTGCCGATCTGCCAGTGCATCCCCGTCTCATCGGGCCCGAACACCTGCATACGGTAGATGCCGACATTCGGAGTTCCGTCGCGCAGGCTGCGCGTGACGACCAGCGGGAAGGTCACGAACGGTCCGCCGTCTTCCGGCCAGCAGGTCAATACCGGCAGGCGCGTGAGGTCCGGCGCTTCCTCCACCTCCCGCACAGCCCCCCCGCGACGCACGCGAGTCCGCATCCCCAGGGCGCGCACGAGTTGCGGAGCGGCGCGGAGGATCTTCCCCGGCTCAGGCGGCATGAACGCCCCCGCCATCGCAAGAAGCTCCCCGCCTGCCTCCGCCGGTTCCTTCCCGCCAAGGGCAATCGCAATCCTGCGCCGAGACCCGAACAGATTGATGGCCAGCGGAAAGTCCGCCCCCTCCACATTCTCGAAGAGCAACGCGGGGCCTTCCTCCCGAACGATTCGCTGGCAGATCTCCGTGATTTCGAGATGCGAATCCACCCGCGCGGTCACGCGCCGCAGCTCCCCCGCGCGATCCACTTCCGCGAGGAACGAACGCAGGTCCGGCGCCCTCACGAAAGATCCTCGCGACGCCATCCGTCCGCGGGCGGAATGCCCGCGGCCACCTGCACGACGCGATCCACGAAGTCGCCGACAAGACGCTCCAGCGAGTCCGGCTTGCCGTAGAAGAACGGGGACACCGGCATCAGTACCGCGCCCTCCCGGGAAAGTCGCGCGGCGTTGTCCAGCGCGATGGCCGTCAGCGGACTCTCGCGAAGGCAGTAGACGAGGCGCCGCCGTTCCTTGAGCGCGATGTGACAGACGCGAGTGCCCAGCGTGTCGCCCATTCCGTTTGCCACCTTCGCGAGGAAGCCCGCGCTCCCCGGCAGGACGACGACCGCATCGAACGGATTGGATCCGGACGACAGCGGCGAGGCAAGATCGTCATCCGGGAAGACCGCGTCCGCCAGTTCGCCAAGGTCCGCCTCCGCAAGCCCCGTCTCCTCCCGCAGGACGACCTTCCCCCACTTCGTCGTTATCAGGAACTTCTCGCCGGGAAGCCGCCGCAGCAACTCGACCGCAAAGATGGACCCGGAGGCTCCGGTGACAACCACGACGGTGCGCAAGGTCTCTCTCCCGAAAGGGGACGCCTGCAGGGCGGCCGGATGAAGCGTGCAGGCTAGCTTGCTCCCGGAAGTGCGTCAACGCGACGGAAAGCCCCGTTCCCGGGCCTCTCCCCAACGGCTGGCTTCCGGCCACGGAGTAAGCTACGCTCCGGGGGTAAAGTCCCGTATCTCTGCTATCCCCGCTCCCGAAGATCGACTCCGGAGAGTCCGAAACGCCCAACCCGGGAAGAGACGCGTGCGCCTCGTGATCCTCGCCATCCTCGCGTTCGTCGCTCTGCTGCCCGTCGCCGCGTCCGCCGGTCCTGCCGCCCAACCCGGGGCGGAACCCCATGCCAAAGCCCCGCCTTCCCGCGGGGAGTTCTTTCCTCCCGAGTTGCCCGCCATCCAGGCGAATGTCTTCACGCCGGGTTGCGCCGCCTCCTTCTGTCATGGAAGCGCGGCCCAGGCCTCACTGGATCTTCGCGACGGCAACTCCTGGGCTTCGCTCGTGGGCATCGGGAGTTCGCAGGCTCCCTCGTGGCTGCGGGTCGAGCCGTTCTCCGCGGACAACAGCTACCTCATCTGCAAGCTGGAGTTCTGTCAGGGGATGGTCGGTTCGCGGATGCCTCGCGGCGCACAGCCCTTGAGTCAGCCGGTGATCGATGTGATTCGCGAGTGGATCGACACCGGGGCGCTGGAGTCGCCGGATGTCTCCGCGCCGGAAGACTGCTGCCCCCCGGGTTCCTGGGGACAGGTCAAGTCGCTCTACCGCTGAGGCGGGGAGCCGCGCCCGCGAAGACGGCTGCCGAGAAACTGCCCGGCGGCAAACGCTCCCACGGTCACGGGAAGGGTCGTGTAGTGGAGCGATACGCCGAGGAGCGCGCGCATCCCGATCACAAGGAGAACGGGAATGTGGATCGCCAGAAACCAGGCCGCACTCCGCCTCCGGCACGCGGCGCGCCAGTATCCGAAGGGAAGATTGACCACGAGGATCGCTCCCGCGAGCAGCCAGAGTTGTGTCGTCATGATCCCTCTCCCCTCGACGGATTCAGCCTGCGGGAAGGATGCTCCAGACGAATGCCAGCACGACAAACCCGAGCGCCGCATTGATCCGGAAAAACGAGAGGTCCACGCGAGCCGCGAGGACATGTTCAGCCACGAGCATCGCTCCGACCGCGGCCAGCAGAAACCACGACCCCGCGCCCGGCATCGCGGGTGCCGCGACCAGCGCAAGGGCGACGAACGCGGCGACATGGACCCCGCGTGCCGCTCGAAGCGCGCGCGTCCGTCCCAATGACGCGGGCAGCGAGCGGAGTCCCTCCGCGCGGTCGAAATCTTCATCCAGCGTGGCGTAGATCACATCGAATCCGGCCACCCACAGGAGCGTGAAGACCGCCAGCGTATGCGCCGGCCCCCAGGGAACCAGCGTACCCGTGACCGCGACCCACGCCCCGAGAGGTCCCAGCGCAAGCCCGGCTCCCACGCCGAAGTGCGCGAGCGGAGTGAATCGCTTCATGAGCGGATAGATCACGAACACCATCAGCGGGACGGGGGACAGCGCAAGGCACAGCGGCGGGAGAAACGCCAGCGCCCCGAAGTACAGCACCAACCCGGCGATCGCCACGCCCCAGCCGCCAAGCGTGGACATCCTGCCCGCCGGGATCTCACGGGATGCAGTACGCGGATTCCGTGCGTCAATCTCCCGGTCGATGAGCCGGTTGAGCGCCATCGCGACCGTCCTCGCTCCTGTCCCGGCAACCAGAACCCACGCAAGCACGGCCCCTTCCGGCACCCCGCCGGACGCGAGCACCGCACCGGCCACGATCACCGGCAATGAAAAGAGCGTGTGCTCGAACTTCACGAAGGACAGAAGCGTCCGAACCCCGGCCATGCGATCCCCTCCCGACGGTCGCCGCAGAGAATGCGGGGAAGCTGGCACCGACGCAAGCCCCGCGCAAGAAAGAGACGCCCGGCACGCGCCTTCTCTGGTAGCCTGCGCGTACTCATGCAAGGAGCGTCGCCGTGCTCGCGCCCGATCCCGCCGTCCACTTCGACCGCGTTCGCAAGACCTTCGGCGACCGCCCGGCCGTGGACGGCCTTTCGCTGAGTGTCCCGCAAGGCTCCATCTACGGACTCCTCGGCCCGAACGGCGCGGGCAAGACCACCTCGATTCGCATGCTCATGGGAATCCTCCGTCCCGACGAAGGGGAGATCCGCGTCCTCGGACAGACGCCGGGCGGATCGCTCACGGCACGAACCGGCTACCTCCCCGAAGAGAGAGGGCTGTACCGGTCCATGCGGGTGCTCGACAACCTCGTCTACTTCGGAGGTCTCAAGGGACTCTCTGCGACCGCCGCCCGGGAGAGCGGGCAACGCTGGCTGGAACGGCTGGGAATCGCCGCGTCATCCTCGCTTCGCCTGCAGGAACTCTCCCGCGGGAATCAGCAGAAGGTGCAGTTCATCTCCGCCGTGATTCACAACCCGGAACTGATCGCGCTCGACGAGCCATTCTCCGGACTGGACCCGGTGAATCAGGATCTTCTCCGCGAGATCCTCACGGAGCTCGCGGGCGACGGGGTCACGATTCTCCTGTCCACCCACCTGATGGACGAAGTCGAGAGAATGTGCACGCACCTTTCCCTGCTCGACTCCGGATCCATGCTGATCGAAGGGGAACTCTCCGAAGTGAAGCAGCGATACGGCACAGACTCCATCCGCATGGAGTTCACGGGCGACGCTTCGTTCGTGCCGGATCTGGATTCCGTCCGGACCGCTACACTTTCCGGCAGCGCTCTGGAGATCGAACCCGCGCCGGGAGCTTCGGCCTCCGGCATTCTGGCGGAGATCGCGCCGCGCCTTGCGGTGACGCGGTTTGAGATGCGGCGCCCGAGCCTCCACCGGATCTTCGTTCGGCTTGTGTCGGGACAGCGCGCGCCGGAGAGGGACGAACCGGAGGTCTCTCCCCTTCCGGCCGCGGGGAGGGCGGACCGATGAACCGAGCGAAGATCCTCCTCGTTTTCCGCCGCGAGTATCTGGAGAGCGTCCGGAAGAAGTCGTTTCTCTTCGGACTGGTGGCCACGCCGGCCATCATGATGCTCTTGATCTTCCTTCCGGTTTTCGGAACACGAATGGCCGGTCCCACCGAGCACAAGTTTCTCGTGGTGGACGGCACGGGGGAGATCGCGCCGCTTCTTGCGAGAGAGGCGCCGGACGCGGACGAAACGCCCCGCATCTCGTTCGCCTTTGAGGAGACTGCCGGCGAGGCGAACGCCGAAGAACTGGATGAGCGCGTTCGCCGGGAGGAGATTCGGGGATGGATCTTCGTGCCGCCGGAGTTCGCGGCCGACGGCACCGTGGAGCATCATGCCGCAACGCTGTCGGATCCGGAGGTCCTGCACCGGGTGGAACGGCGATTCCAGCGCGCGCTGGCCGTGCACAAGGCCGCGGGGCGCGGGATGTCCCGCGCGGAGATCGAGTCGCTGCTGGAACCCGTCCGATCCCGCACATTTCTCATCGGGAACACCGGGGGCCGCGAAGCCGACTTCACCGCCGTCTATCTGCGGGCCGTCGCCGTGGTCATGATGCTCCTGTTCGCCCTGCTGCCCACCAGTCAGATCCTCATGCGTTCCGTCATCGAGGAGAAATCCAACCGGGTGATCGAAGTACTGCTCTCCAGCGTGAGTCCGCTGGAACTCATGCTCGGGAAGATCCTCGGGCTCGGAGCGGTCGGCCTGACGATGATCGGAACCTGGGCGGCCTGCGCGGGACTCCTTTCGCTTCGCATGGGAACGCTTCCTCTCGACCCCGGCACGGCAGGACTCTTCGTCCTGTTTTTCCTTCCGGGGTATTTCCTCTTCGCGGGAGTGCTGGGGGCCATCGGGTCGGTCTGCAACAGCGAACGCGAAACGCAGCCCTTCCTGAGCCCCATCTCGCTCATGCTTGTGCTGCCGGTGATGCTGGGCGTGTTCATCGCGGAAGATCCGGGGCACATACTGGTCCGGGTCCTTTCGTTCTTCCCGCCGCTCACCCCGGGCATGATCCTCTTCCGCCACTCCATCCGGCCGCTTCCGGCTGCGGAGATCGCCGCCGCGTGGACAGTGTTGGTGGCGGCGGCGGCGGGCATGTTCTTTGTGGCGGCGCGTGTTTTCCGCGTGGGCATCCTGATGTACGGAAAGCGCCCGTCACTTCCGGAGGCGCTGCGCTGGGCGAGGGAACGCTAGCGCGGGATGAGGACGCCGGACTCACGAGGCATCGGCACCTCATACCCGATGTCGTCACCCAGAATCGCTTCGGTGGTGTCGTCCCGATAGGAAGTCTGCCAGACGCCGTCCGGCCCCGCGCTGAGGACGAGCACCCGATGCGGCGTCTTGCCGGAGTAACCCCCGCCGGGCAGGTAACGCACATTCACGACATACGCGTTTCCCCACGGATCGGTGGTCTCCACCGAATCGGTGTACGGGCCGAGCCAGCGGCCTTCCTGCGTGCGCTGAAGACGGTCGTCAGGGCGAAGCACGCTTCCCAGTTGCATGGAAGCTCCGAAGGACCCCCAGTTTGCCGCGCCTGCCCCGGCGGCGGCACCGGCCCTCGTCGGGACGGCGGGGGAACTCACAAGGCGGTCTACGGGCCTGCCTTCGGAGGGGTGTCCGGCCATCGTAAAAGGCCACTGTCCGGTGTCTTCGCGAACGGCGGCCAGCGCATGCGCGAGATTCTGAGCATCCACGCCCGCGCGGGACAGCCGTGACTTCTCCGCAGAGGAACGGAGCGTGGGAACCAGCGCCAGAACGACGGCCACGAGAGCCGCAATGACCAGGAGATACCGTGCCACGCCGGGCCCGTGAATGGTACGACGCGTGGACGACTCGAATCGATGCATGACACCCCTCCCCCTCTGGCATGAACTTCCCCTGGGACCGGGGCCGGATCGCGACCCCGTCCTCTGTCAACATCGACCAATCCTTCCCTGTTCTTGACTCCGAAGGCGCCAGGGTCCATGCATGGGGGTCCATTCAGGAGGAAGACCCTTGGAACTCTTTCGAGAAAGCCGTTATTCCGCTCCGGAACTCACGCCGACTGCGTGGCTGAGCGACGAACCCGCCCATCTGGGGGCACTGCGGGGCCAGGTGGTCCTGCTGGACTTCTTTTCCTACGGGGACCCGGCAGGAATGGCTGAACTCCCCGCGCTGGAGAGTCTGGCCAAGGGCTACGCCGGAGTCGGGCTGTCCGTCGTGGGGGTCCACATCCCCGCGTACCCCTTCGAGCGAAGCGTGGAGGACGCCCGGCTGGAGGTCCTCCGACGGGGAATCCCGTGGCCGATCGCCCATGACGGGAGCTTCGACACATGGCGCGCCTATGAGAACCGGAACCTCCCCGCGCGCTTCCTGCTGGACTCGGGCGGCGCCATCCGTGGCTGGCACCACGGCGCGGGCGGACTCCCGGAGGTGGAAGCCGGAGTGCGGACCCTGCTGCGGGAGGCCGGGGAGACGGACCTTCCGCCCGCGGTCGTTTTCCCCCCCGGGCTCATTCGTCCCGGAGTGCTGCGGTGGCGCGCCACACCGGAGATCCGGTTTCGGGCCGACGCAGGGGACGACGGCGCATCCACCCGGCCGGAGGAATCGACCCTCGGACAGCACCACTTCGAAGACTGGCCGGAACTCCGGGAGGAAGGCCGCGCCTACCTTCGCGGGTCGTGGGATGTCGGCGCGGAGTCGATCACCACTGCCTCTGAAGAGACGGGACTGGCGGTGGTGCACTCCTCGGCGGGGGTTCACATCGTGGCGGCCGCCAGGGAACACGCCTCCGTCCATGTCACGCTGAACGGGGCACCCCCCGGCCCGCAGGACGCCGGGGCCGATCTGCTCCCCGAGGATGAAATCGCACGCATCCCGGTGGACGACGGGCGCGTATATGAGGTCACCGGGTCCGCCTCTTTCGGAACCCGCAATCTGGAACTCACGATCCACGGAGTCGGGGTGGAGATCCACCTCCTGCACTTCCGGACGGCCGAGGTCCCCGCGTCCGGTTGACGCGATCTCAGCCGGAACACAACCATCGCCCCGCCCGGGCAAAAGGAGGACTCCATGAAGACCATTGCCCAGACTTTTCTCGGCGTGATTCTGGCTGCGGCATTCCTGGCGATTCTGCCGGTTCTGCTGCTCCTTGCGGTCTCGTCCATGGATTTCGGCGGCGGGCTGGAGGAGGGCTCCTGGCTCACCATCTCTCTGTCCGGTGACCTGCCCGAATACTATCCGCCCCCCACGCTCAGATCGGTGACGGGAGAGGCGGCGCCGTGCCTTACGGAGATCCTGGAGAATCTCGACAAGGCGGCCGTGGACGAGAGAATCGCCGGCGTGCTCTTCGAGATCGGTTCCTTCTCCGCCGGACCCGGGAAGCTGGATGAACTCCGGAGCGGAATCCTTCGTGTCCGTGAAACCGGCAAGCCCGTCCACGCGCACGCGGAGATGCTCACCGGCGGCGGTCTCTATGTCTCGGGAGTGTGCGACTCCACATTCCTCTTCCCGAAGGGCGAAGTCGTCCTGCACGGGCGGGGCGCATCGATCCTGCATGTGAAGGGTGCGCTCCGCAAGCTGGATGTGAACGATCAGATCCACCAGATCGGAAAGTACAAGAGCGCCGCGGAGATGATGACACGGGAACGGTCCTCCAGCGAGGCCATCGAGAACCTCCGGTGGCTCGTGGAGGAGATCTCGGATGCGGTGGACGAAGAGATGACGCGCGACCTGGATCTCCCGGAGGGTGCGCTGGATGAGATGCGGAAAGAGTCCGTCTTTCTGGCCTCGGATGCGCTGACGGCAGGACTCGTGGATGCGCTCGTGGACCGCGAAGAGCTGGAGACACTGCTGGGCGGCGAGGACGAACTCCCGACCGTCTCCTCTGCCGAGTACGCCGACATCCCGCCCCGGGACGCGGGGATCGCGGGCGAACACGGCGTGGCGGTGATCCACGCGCAGGGGTTTGTGGCTGCGGGCGGAGAGGATGGTTACGACCCGGTCCTGGGGATGACCCTCGGGCCGGATCGCATTGTGGACAATCTCCGGGAGGCGGCGGAGGACGATGACATCGTCGCCATTATCCTCCGCTGGGACACGGGCGGCGGGGCTTCGATCGGCGGGGAGAAGATCGCCCGGGCGGTGGCACGCGCGAAAGCGGAGAAGCCCGTCGTCGTCTCCGTGGGCGATGTCGCGGCGTCGGCCGGGTACATGATGAGCCAGAACGCGGACCGGATCATCTGCCCCGCAAAGGGGATCACGGGATCCATCGGGTCGATTACCGGGAAGTTCAACACCTCCGGGTTCTGGGAGAAGCTCGGAGTCCGCCACGACCACATTTCCTTCGGGCCGAACGCCTTCCTCTACTCCGGGCTCCACGATTTCACGGACAGCGAGTGGGAAATCGTCAAGAAGACGCACTGGGAATCCTATCGCCGCTGGGTGGAGGAGATTGCGAAGGCACGCGGGATGTCCTTTGACGATGTGGACAAGATCGGCCGCGGGCGCGTCTGGACGGGGCGTCAGGCGCTGGGTCTGGGGCTGGTGGACGATCTGGGCGGATTCGACCGCGCGGTGGAAGTGGCGCTGGAGCTCGCGGAAGCGGACCCGGC
Source organism: Gemmatimonadota bacterium (assembly GCA_030747075.1). Taxonomy (NCBI): domain Bacteria; kingdom Pseudomonadati; phylum Gemmatimonadota; species Gemmatimonadota bacterium. The sequence goes on along the minus strand of JASLLL010000009.1, from coordinate 52,022 downwards.
GGAAGGAGCCGCGCTGACGCACTTCCCGAAGCGGAAGTCGTTGGCGGACATGGTTCTCTCGGGCGAGATCCTGGAACTGGGGAAGGCGTCCATCATTCAGGAGGCGGGGCAGGCCCTCCAGAGGAGCGTCGCACCCGAGACGGTCCGGTGGGCGTGGGAACCCCTTCGCATTCGGTAAAGAGCGCGGGGAGCGTGTCAGGAACCGCAAGAATCCGGGAGGATTCCCCATGTCCGCTCCCCTCGCTGTGAGCGGTCCTTGACCCGCTCGGAGCACATCCAATAGAGTGAAACCCGGAGGCTTCCCCCGCTCTTCGTCGCTTATCGCTGAACTTTCAGGTGGATCCATCCGATTCGGGAAGTATGACCACGAGGCCATCGACCCCCAGACGGCACACGCCTCCCGACCCGCGAGGACTTCTCTCCTCCGGGCCGCGGACCGGTGTGGCCGTTTCCCTCTTCTGGATCTCCATCGTCGCGACGGTAGCGTTCGCACTGAATCCACGCTTTGTGGACCGGGCGGGCCTGGGCGTGACCTTCTACCTGGTGCTCCCCGTCCTCGGGGGGGGGGTGTTGGGGCTTGTGCTCGGCCGGATCCTCCGCTGGCTCGCCGGAATCGGCTCCAGCGAAGATGTCCCTCGCGCGTATGAACTCCTCTGGGCGTCGGTGGCCGGGATCGCAGTCTTCGCCGCGACGCTCCCCTTCCTTCCGCCGCTCCTCAGCCTTTTCCATTCGTCGGAGATGCTGCGTTACGGCGTCGGACCCCTGATCGCCATGGGGCTCGGATGGCTAGCCTCCATCACCGCGCGCTATGTCTGCGCTCACCGCAGAATCTGGGTCTGGCCCCTTCTTGCGGCGCTGCCCGTGGTGGCGATTCTCGCGGGAGCAACCCCCTCCGGCCGTGGGCTGGCACCGGGTTCGCGGGCGCTGATACTGGCCTTCCCGGGAATGTCGTGGACCGTCGCGGAGGAACTGATCGAGCGAGGGGAGATGCCGAACCTCGAAGTGCTCCGCCGGGGAGGCGCCTGGGGAGATGTCCACTCCGTTCAGCCCTACACCACCTCCGCCGTCTGGACCTCCGTCGCGACCGGCAGGCCCGCCAGGGAGCACGGGATCCTCGGCGTGGCCGCATCCACGACTCAGGATGTACAGACGCGGCGGATCTGGGACATCTTCGCCGAACGCGCATGGTCGGTGGGCATCTTCGGATGGCCTGTCACATGGCCGCCGACCGCCACGGACGGCTTCGTGGTTCCCTCCGTATCCGACCCCGGCCCGGACACCTGGCCGCCCCGGCTGGGCTTCATCCGCGAACTCGCCATGAACGAGAAGACCCGCCGAAGACGCACCTGGGGAAGGTACTGCCGGTACGCATTTCTCGGGATCCGCTACGGGGTGCGGCTCGGTACGCTCTCCGAAGCCGCGGGTGAAATTCTCTCCGACCCCCTCCACGGGCGAACGCTGAACTCGGCGCAGATCTTCACGAAGCGAAAGCTCCGGGCGAAGCTGAACTCGGACTTCTTCGTGGAGCTTCGCCGGAAGTTTGAACCGGACTTCGCCGCCTATCACACGAACATCATCCATGTGGCCCAGTCGCACTTCTGGAAGTACCACGAACCCGACTCCTTCGGAGATGTCTCCCGGGAGGACATCGAGCGCTACGGCGGCAGCGTACACGACGCCTACCGCCTCGCGGATGCGTTCATCGGCAAGATCCTCGCCGATGCGGCGGAGGACGAGCTGGTCGTCGTCGTGTCGGATCATGGCGCCGAAGCGGTCCCCGGGGACTCCCACCGGAACCTGACGCTCCGGCCGGAGCCGCTCTTGCGGGAGATGCGCCTCAAGAACGCGGTGGAAGCAACCAACCTCGGGCTGCGCACTTATGTGCGGATGAGGGATGGCCACGAACCGGACCTGGACGGCGTGCGCCGCCTTTTCCAGACGGCTCGACTGGCGCGTGCGGACATTCAGCCGTTCGTCACGCGTCTGGATGAGTGGGGAAATATGGTCGTCACGATCCACCCGGATGTCGTGCCGGGAAGCGAAGATGTCGTCCTGTTCCAGGGCGGCCGGTGTCCGCTGGATGACCTCGTTCGCTCCATGGAGTTCCAGGAGAGTTCCCGCACGGTGGAAACGGGCGCGCTCGTGCTCAGCGGAAGACGCGTCGCTCCGGGCACCCACTTCGAGAACGCGGACCTGCTCGACCTCATGCCCACCATGCTGGCCCTGAATGAGATGGATCTCGCTGCGGACCTCGCCGGCGATGTGATTCAGGAGTCGCTGGAAGAAGCGCTGCGCCACAGAATCCCGGGCGTCGTCGCAACCTACGAACCCGCCACACCTTAGAGAAGCCCGCCCGCAGCCGCACCAACCTAGCGGTAGAGGGCCTTGACCCTCCCCCAGCTTCCGGCCTCGATCGCGGGGTCGTCCGCCGCCATCGGCGTGGCCTGATCGTTCGTGTCGTTCCAGGTTTGCGGGAGCATGAACAGCACCCTCGACCCGCCGCTCGATACATAGTCGAACCCGTCGAAGGGACCCTGTCCGCCCGTGCCGTCCGGAACACGCTGGAAGGTAAAGCTCTCGTCGGGGAGCCGGGCGCCTTTCGTACCGAACTGATCGAAGCGTCGACCGGTGGGTCCGAAGAGATAGATCACTTCGGTCTCGTCAAAGCAGAACCCCGTGGCAAGGTCATTGAATACGGCAAATCCGTTCGGGGCAATCATCCCGAAGAGAACGGTCACCTTGCGGCCGTTGGTCACCCACCACCCGTAGAGATCCACATAGGTTCCGGTGGAGTTGAACAGTTCCACCACGGTCGCTCCGAGTTCACACCCCGCGGAGGAGCGGAACCTCTGGAAGCCCACTTCGTTCATGGCCACCCAGCCGTTCAGATTCGCGACCGGGTGCGTATTTGCAAAACCGAGTGAGTTGCTGGTCGCCAGGTTCCAGTCGGCGGCGTCGTTCCCGGTGTCTGTACCGTTCGGGGCGCGACCGCAGGAGTATGAACCGATCGGCGGTACGGCGGGCGCCCCCCCGGCGGATCCGAAAGCGACTTCGTCACGCTTGAGGTAACTGCCGTCGTAAAGTTCGATCTCCCCCCCGTCGAGCACGACATTGGATGTGCTGTGCGTGGTGTATCCGCCTCCGGAAATGACACCGGACAGAGGAATGACCACGCCCAGCTTGCTCTCCAGTGTCCAACCGGAGAGATCCACCGAGACCGTCCCGTCGTTGTAGAGCTCCACATAGTCCGAACCCGACGCGCGTTCGAACTCATTGATCATCACCGCGGCCTCTGCCGGGAGCGCAAGAGAACCCGCAAGCAGAAGAAGCGACGCGATCCGAGTCGCCGACGCAAAGTGTGAGCGCATTTTGAGTTGCATTTCGAAAGTCCTCCTGTCCCGCATCGAAGGGGGGTAACACTGCCACCATTCTACCGCATTTGAGAGGCGGATTGCTCTCCTCTCGAACACTTACGGAATACGAACCCGCACGCTCCCCGCGACGCGAGACGGAACGGGGCATGCGGGTCGCTCATACCGGTCTCCGCCGGAAACAGCGTCCTGGCGGTGGAGAATGGAGGTGTCTCCGCGAAGAGTTCGGGACGGGGCATTCGCTTCCGCCGCGACCGGAGTGACCCGGCTCGAACCCCCCAGGATCCCCAGAGCGATCACCAGGGCCAGAACGGAGAGCGTAGCGAGGAATGGGTGCCGCCCATGATTTCCTCGGCTCTCCGGAGCCTGTGTGATTCGCTCTCGGGGTGTGTTTCCTGGAGTTTGCATCTCGGCTTTCCTCTCCACCGCCGGGACTCGTTCCCGGCGTACGGGGAGGGACTACTGCAATCCGGATGCCAACTTTCGCAGGTTCGGCGATTTTCGCGAGTGTCTCTGTAAGTCCTTGGCCCGGCGTCTGTTCCGGCGCCTCAATTCTGCGACAATTCCCGCAGGAAACCTCGCCGATCGGACGGAGTTCGTCGAAATCCGCGAGTTTGTCGAAATCGGGCCGTAAGTCCTTGATTTCGCACAGGATCAGTGTTCGTCAGAATCGACGAATCCTTGGTCGTCTGAGCGTGTTCCGCGAGCGGATTCTTCGCTCTTCTTCGGGGAAGACAGGCCATACTTGCGGATGCGTTGACGGATCTTGCTCTCGTGAGTTCCCAGACGGCGGGCGGCCTCGCTCCGGTTCCATCCGGTCTCTTCCAGAATCTCCAGAATGATCTCCTTCTCGACGCGTTCGAGTTCCGAACGGAGGCTCCCGATCCCCCGGAGATCGCCGCCGCCGTGGGACCGAACGGTCCGGGGGAGATCTCCCGGTGCCAGGGTCTCTCCGTCCATGAGGCTCACCGCGTACTGAATGGCGTTCTCCAACTCCCGAATGTTCCCGGGCCACGGGTAGACGGTCAGTCGACGGAGTGCCTCCGGCGTGACGAAGCGGACGGGCCGCTCGGGCCGCGCGTACTTCGCGAGGAAGTGGTCCACCAGCGCGGGGATGTCCTCCTTTCGATCGCGGAGTGCGGGGAGTACGAGCGGAACCACATTGATCCGGTAGTAGAGATCTTCCCGGAAGCGCCGATCTCGGACAGCTTCGGCCAGGTCGGTGGAGGTGGCCGCGAGGATGCGAACATCCACCGCCTTCGTCTCCAGCCCGCCGAGTCGCTCAAAGGTGCGCTCCTGAAGCACGCGCAGGATTTTCGCCTGGGCGGGCGGCGACAGGTCCGCCACCTCGTCCAGGAAGAGCGTCCCTCCGTCGGCCAGTTCCAGCCTGCCTGCCTTGGGGGAGTCGGCGCCGGTGAATGCGCCCTTCTCGTACCCGAAAAGCTCGCTCTCCAGCAGGTCCCGCGGGATCGACGGGCAGTTGACCGCCACAAAGGGCTCCGCCGTGCGCGGAGAGGAGTCGTGAATCCCCCGCGCCAGAAGCTCCTTCCCGGTCCCGCTCTCTCCGAGAATGAGCACGGTGGCGTTCCCGGCCGCGACCCGCGTGGCCGCGTGGAATACTTCGCGGATGCGCTTCGAATCTCCCACGATCGTCGAGAAGGCCGCCGGGGTGTTTCCCGACCCCACCGCCACGCGATCCCGGGACTCCCGGGGGGATCCGCCCCGCAGAAAGAGCGCGTAGGCGGCCAGACAACTGCTCACAAAGCGCGCATCCGCCAGAGAGAACCCGCGCGCACCGACCGACGCCTCCAGATGCATGACGCCCGCCACGCCCTCCTCCCCCCGCACCCCGAAGGGCACGACAAGTCTCGATCTGCTCCCCGCGCTCCCTCCGCCCTGGAAGTCCCGGATCGTCTCCCCCGACTCCCCGGCCCTCTCCGCAGCGCGGACCGCATCCGTCAACGCGGGATCCTCCAGCCGAAGGACCGCCGCCGCCTGAAACCCGTCGCCCGCCAGTTCCTGCAACAGCAGCAGGCCGCGATCCGCACGGACCTCCTCTACCACACGCTCCAGAATCCAGCCCGCGACGCCTTCGGCCTGCCGGGTCTCCTGAAGGTGTCGGGTCACCTCCGAGAGAACCGCCAGCCGATGCTCCGCCGGGTTCTCGCCGCCGCCACTCTCACGCGTCTGGAGCGCCTCCTGAAAGTCCCGGGCAGCATCCGAGTCCCCCAGGCGATGGGCGAGTCGGGTCCCCATCTCCGCCAGTTCCACCCCCTCGCCGGGGTGCTCCTTCGCGAGAATCTCCAGCGCCTGCCTCAACGGCGCGAGCATGTGCGCCGAGGAACCCATGCCGTCCAGGATCTCCTCGGCCCGGGCGAACGGTTCGATGCACCGATCCCCCCGCCCGAACCGCGCCAGCGAGACGCCGCGCGCCAGCTCCACCCCCGCCAGATCGAAGGAGCGCCGCAGCCGTTTGTAGGCCCGGGAGGCTTCGTCGAAGATGGTGGAAGCCGCCTCTTCCTCTCCCTCCGACGCCAGAACCTCCCCGCGCGCCACGCGGATGGCGGCCTCCGTCTCCCGGCTGCGCATGGCCCGGCCGAGTTCCTCGGCCTCCTCCAGAAGACGGCGAGCCCCGCCGGTGTCGCCCGCTGCCGATGCAAGGCGGACCTCGATGAGCAGCGCCTCCGCCTGGATCTCGCGCGACTGAACTTCGCGCCCCAGTCGGCGCGCCGTCGCCGCTTCCCGGGCGGCGGCCTCGCGCCCCCCGCGCACCAGTCGCAATCGGGCGCGACGGTTCCTGAGCCGGGCCTCCCCCGTTCGATTGCCTACCTCTTCCTGAATCGCCAGGGCCTGCCGGTGCAGGCGGTCCGCCCGCTCCCACTCCCCACGGAAGAAGGCAATGTCCGCGAGATTCCCCAGCGACACGGCTTCACCCGTGCGATCCCCCATCTCCCGCTTCAGTTCCAGACTCCGCTCGTGGTACTCGGACGCCTCCCGATATCGCCCGAAGTCCTGCTCGATCACGGCGAGATTGTTCGCCGAGATCGCAGCGCCGCGCTTGTCGCCGATCTCCTCGAAAAGGCCCAGCGCCTTCCGGTAGGAATCCGCCGCCGGGCTGTCCTTGCCCAAGGCGCGGTAGATGGCCGCAAGGTTGTTCAGGCACTTGCCGACGCCGCGCGGGTCGCCGAGTTCCTCGAACAGGTCCCGCGCCTTCTCCAGTTCCGTGGCTGCGGCGCCAGGATCTCCCTTGCGCAGGTAGAGATTGCCGAGGTTGTTGGTGAGAGACGCCACCTGTTCCCGATCCCCGACACGATCGAAGATGGCGAGCGCCGCCTGATAGCGCTCTTCAGCCGCCGGATAATCCCCGCGTTCGTTGTGGAGAATCCCGTACAGCGCGAGGGTCGTGGCCATCCCGCGCTCGTCCCCGGCTTCCTGCTTGAACGCAAGCGCCCGGCCGTAGTGCGACTCCGCTTCGTCGGGTCGCCCCTGCCCCCGGGCGATGTTCCCCAGGATATCGTGACAGTCGGCCACCCCGGCGGAGTCCCCGGCGTCCTCCCGATGCTTCAGCGCGCTCCGGACGCGCTCCGCCGCCTCTTCCATCTCTCCGAGCAGCATGAGAACGCGCCCGAGGTCCGCAAGCGTATCCGCGGTCAGGCGCGGTTCGCCGATCCGCTCACGAATGTCCAGGCTCTTGCGGAAGAACTCCGCCGCGCGCGTATAATCCCCGTCTTTCAGATAGGTTTCGCCGGAAGCGTGGAGAACATCAGAGAGTGCCCGGATCTCCAGAGGATCGGTACCGGCCATCTCAAGCTCCCTTCCCGCAACGCATCCACACGCCAGTCTCCCCGCCCGAGACGGAAGAACCCGGCGGCGTCCGTGGAAATCCCTTGGGTCGTCACTGTCCCGAAGTTACCATCTTTCCCCTACGGCCCCGGAGGGGAAATCCCCCGCGCCGAGGCCCGGATATTTCCTTCGGAGGAATCATGAACCTCGACCTGCTGAGCGAACTCTGCCGCGTGCCCGGTGGACCGGGTCGCGAAGAGCGCATCCGCGAAGTCGTGTCCCGCGAACTGGAACCTCTCGTGGATCACACGAAAGTGGATCGACTGGGGAACCTGATCGGGGTCCGAAGCCCCCGTGGTCGGAGCGCCCCGAAGGATCCGCTGCGCCTCATGCTGGCCGCGCACATGGATGAGATCTCGCTGATGGTCACGCACATCGACGACGACGGCTTCCTCCGGTTCACGACACTCGGCGGATTCGACCCGAAGACGCTCACCGCGCAGCGCGTCCTGGTTCATGGCAAGAAGGATCTTCTCGGTCTCATCGGATCGAAGCCGGTCCACATCATGTCGGACGAGGAAAGGGCGAAGCCGCCGGCGCTGAAGGACTTCTTCATCGATCTGGGACTTCCGAAATCGAAGGTGACGAAACTGGTTTCCGTCGGCGACATGATCACCCGTGAGCGGGAGTTTGCCCGGATCGGAGACGCGGTCACCTCGAAGTCACTCGACAACCGGATGGGCCTTTTTGTGATGATCGAGGCCATCCGGAAGCTGCGGAACCACTCCGTGGAACTGATTGCCGTCGCAACCACTCAGGAGGAAGTGGGACTTCGTGGAGCGCAGGTGGTGGCGAGGCAGTTGAATCCCGATCTGGGACTCGCCATCGACATCACTCTGGCGAACGATGTCCCGGGAGCGCCCGCGCAGGACCGGATCTGCCGGTTCGGAAAGGGCGCGGCCATCAAGATCATGGATTCCAGCGTGATCTGCGATCCGGGCGTCGTGGGATCGCTGCGGGGTGTCGCGGAGAAGAAGAAGATTGCGCATCAGATGGAGATCCTCTCGCAAGGCGGCACGGACACCGCTGGCATTCAGCGGGCCGGGCACGGAATCCCGGCGGGTTGCATCTCCATCCCGACAAGGTATGTCCACTCCCACATCGAGATGTGCCACGAGAAGGACATTCGGGCGTCCGTCAACCTGCTGTCCGCGTGGATCCCCGAGGCCCACCGGTGCCTCACGGGAACGAAGGCATGACCGCGGGGAGCCACGCGGATCCGCGGACGCTGGCCGCCGCCCCCGTCTGCTTCCATCAGGCGTGGGCCGCCACCCCGCCCGGCGAGGGCCTGGCCGATGCGCTCTGTGCCAGCCCGCTCTTTCGCGCTGTGCGCATCGGACGGGGAATGCGTGCGGAGTGGATCCGCTGGTCGGCCGAAGAGGAACCCGCCCGAACGCCTCTCGGGCTGGTGACCCTCTGGCCGCGCGGAATCCTGCTGGATACGGTGTCGGAGGACCGCATGCAGGTGCTTCGCAGAAGAGTGGAGTCGCTCGGTTCCGGAAAGACGGTGGCCGACGCCACGCGGATCGTCCCGCTGGCGGAAGCGCTGCGCCGCCCCGGCGCGCTGCTCCATCCGCTGGAGGATGAGGGCGACGCATATCTGGACGCGGCGCACTTCGCCCGCCGATTTCTCAAGGAAGCGTGGGTCTACCTTCCGCACAAGGACCTGGCCGGACGCACGCCGCATGAGTCCGCCCACTCCGTTCGCAGACGGCCGATGCTGGAAGAGGCCATCGAGAACCTCCCACGGGACTTCCGCGCGATGGATTGCGGCCTTCCACGGCCCGATGTGGAGGAGATTCATCGCCTGCTTCTGACCGAACCGGGCGAATCTCAGGGTGCGGGTCGCACTGGAGCGGACACGCGCGCATCGACCCATCCCGAGACGCGCCGTTGAGCGACGCGCGCCTCCCCGCCCGGGAGATCGACCGAGCGCGTGCAGCGATCGAGGGATTCCTCGCGGGGATCGGTGCCGGCGCCGTATTCGCCGCGGCCGAGAGATCCCGCGACCTCCATGTATGGGCGGACCTGCTCAACTTCGCATTCCGCAGACTCCGTCCTCTTCTCTCGGAGCCGACACTCACGCATCTGGATACCGCCGCCATGGGTACCGCTGCCTATGTCGCCATGCATGCGCTGGTCGGGGCCGCCGCGGGCGCGGCGCTGGCGACTCTCGCTCGCGGGAAGCTCCGGGCGGGATTGGCGCGAGCCGCCGCGATCGCGAGCGTCCTGGCTGCCATCGACGCCGCCGCGTTCGGACGGCTCTGGCTTCACCGGGGTCTGCCCGCGGCACCCGGACTGTGGATCGTTCTTGCGGCGGCGAGCGGGGCGTTTGCCGTCGCATGGGTGAGTGCCCGCGTGAGTCGCGTGGCCCCCCCGCAGGTTCTTCGCGCGCTTGCGTTCGGCCTGCCCGCCATGGCGCTCCTTCTTCTCGCGGGAATGGCGACGACCTCGCTTCCGGGACCTCGCCGCCCGGACGCGGAGACCGTCGCCAGCGCGGCCCGATCGGGCAGCGACGAGCGCGTCCTGATTCTCGCGATCGACGGAATCGAGCGAGGCCTCCTCGACGAGGGCATCGCCGAAGGGCGCCTGCCGAACTTCGCGCGACTCCTGCGCGACGGAACGACCGGCCCGCTGCGTTCCATCCGCACGCCGAAGTCGCCCGTGGTGTGGACCTCGGTCGTGACGGGAATGCTCCCGACCACGCACGGCATTCGGGACTTTGTCACGCGGCGCGATGGTGAGGCCATTCCGGTGTCAGGCCGGATGCGACGAGTTCCCGCGCTGTGGAACATCGCCGCGCCGGCGGACTACACGGTGGCGTTCGTGAACTGGTATGTGTCGTGGCCTGCGGAGGAGGTGGCGGGCACGATTGTCTCCGACCGGGCGGACTTCGACGGCCTGTCGGACCGCGTGTATCCCGCGCACCTCACGGCGGCGGTGGATTCGGTGCGCCAGACGCTGGACACCCATCCGTGGCGCGGCATCGGGAGGTTCACACAAGTCGGCGATTCGCTGGAGGTGTTCCGGCGCGAGCAATGGGGGCCGACCCGTCGTGCCGTGGATGTGCTCGATCGGGTGGTGCGCCATGATCTCTTCACGCTGGAGTCCGCGCGGCTTCTCCTTCGCGAAGAACAACCGGACCTGACCGCACTCTACTTCCGCGGCACCGACAATACGCAGCACCTCTTCTGGAAGTACCGCATGGCGGAACGCGGGCGGCGGGGGCTCTCCGAAACGCTCTACGGCACCATGGCCGACGACGAAGTCCGTGCCCTCGCTCCGGTCATCGACCGGTACTACGACTTCGCCGATGAACTCGTGGGCGAGGTGATCGCGATGGTGGATCCGCGCACCAGCATCGTCATCCTGTCCGATCACGGATTCCTCGCAAACAACGAACGCGACACCGCCTACCACATGAACCACCTGCTCGCGGCGGCCGGGTTGGCTGTTTCGCTGCCGGGAGAACCGGGGAGCGTGGATGAGCGGGCCAGCCGGGTCTTCGATCCGAACGCAGACCGTTTCACCGACCCCGTGCGACGGTTGCGCCCGGGCAGGGCCGCCGCGAACGGGAAAGTGGCGCTGGAAGAGGCAAAGCGAACGCTGAGCAAGGCACGCACCGATGCGGGGGGGGCGGTTTTCCGCCGACTCTCGACAGGACGCGATGAGGACGGGCCATTCCTTCTGGCCCGATTCCACCGGGGACTGGCCGGGGCCGCCCTCTCTCTGGGCAACGGGCGACTCCCTGCGGGAAGCGCGATCGTCCCGAGCGGGCACTCCGGCGATCACGCCATGGACGGGTTCCTGCTGGCGGCGGGGCCTCCCTTTCGAAAGGGCGGGTGGGTCCGCGGGGCGCGGGCGGTCGACCTGACTCCGACGATCCTCCACCTCCTGGGCGCGCCAGCTGCCGCCGACATGGAGGGCGTGGTGCTGACCGATCTCTTCACAGAAGCCTGGGCTGAGGAACACGGGGTGCGCATGGTGGAGAGCTACGGCGCCCGGGACAGCGCAACGACGGAAGGAATCGCGACCGACGCCGACGAGAGAATCCGAGAGGAACTCCGCGCACTCGGATACATCCAGTAGCGTCAGGGCTTGGGCACCACCGGGAGTCCGCGCTCCGTCCACTCCCGCCAGGTGATCGAACGGGAGCCGTCGTCCACGCGCTCCATCGTGATCGCCCCCGGTTCCGGGCACACCAGCGAACACAGGTTGCATCCCACACACTCATCGTCCACGACGCGCGGGTAAACCCGGGCATCCGGGGCGGGTTCCTCTCCGACCCCCTGACGATCACGGACGATGGCCCCGGTCTCCGCGGACACCAGTTCGATACTCTGATGGGCGCCGTCGCGACAGGCCACATGGCAAAGGTTGCAGCGGATGCACTTCTCCGGATGAACCCGCGCCACAATCTGATAGCCGAGATCCAGATCCCCCCAGTCCACGACCTGCCCGTTGGCGGCGCCGACCATCTCTGAAACGGAGGCGAGTCCCTTTTCCGTGAGATAGTCCTCCAGCCCTTCAGTCATCTCCTCGACAATCCGGTATCCGAAGTGCATGACTGCCGTGCAGACCTGAACATTGGTCGCGCCCAGCGCGAGGAACTCGGCGGCGTCCCGCCAGTCAGCAATCCCCCCGATTCCGGAGATCGGCAAGTCCCAGCCCGGATCCCGCGCGATGGAACTGACCATGTGAAGCGCGATCGGCTTCACCGCCGGACCGCAGAGGCCACCGTGCGCCGCCTTGCCGTTCACATTCGGCGCGGGAACCATCGTGTCCAGATCCACACTCATGATGCTGTTGATGGTGTTGATGAGCGCCACCGCATCCGCGCCCCCCTCGCGCGCCGCACGCGCAATGTGCACAACATCCGTCACATTCGGCGTCAGCTTCACGATCACCGCAAAGGGCCGGTCTTTCTTCACATCCGCGGCCTTTTCCGCGACCCACTCGGTGATCATTTTCGTGTACTCGGGAACCTGCCCGATCGCGGAGCCCATACCGCGCTCGCTCATCCCGTGCGGACAGCCGAAGTTGAGTTCCACGCCATCCGCCCCGGTATCCCCCACGCGCTCCACCATCTCGTGCCATGCTTCCCGCTCGGGATTGACCATCACCGACACGATGACGGCCCGGTCCGGCCAGGCCTTCTTCACCTCGGCGATTTCCCGGAGATTCGTCTCCACCGAACGGTCCGTGATGAGTTCGATGTTGTTCAGCGCCATCATGCGAAGCGGACCGTAGTCGCTGGCCGCAAGCCGCGACGAGACATTCACGATGGGGTCTCCCAGGGTCTTCCAGACCGCCCCCCCCCAGCCCTGGTCGAATGCGCGAGACACCATGGACCCCATATTCGTGGGCGGGGCAGATGCCAGCCAGAAGGGGTTTGGGGAGACCACTCCGGCAAACTCGGTCGTAAGATCAGGCATGGATTCCTCCGGGTGGGTGAACCAGTCCATCCTACCCCAACGCAGGGCTTGCCGAAAAGCCGCGAACAGGGAACATTGGTCGTCGGGAGGGAGCGGACCCTCCTTCGAGTTCACTCCGGTCGGTGAGAGGTGGTCCCATGATGAAGCCCCTGCGTATCCTGATTCCGTCCCTGTTGGTTGCCTTCGCCCTGGTGGGCTGTGAGTCTTTTCAGGATCCGTACAAGGAAGCGTCTCTTGAGGAGATGATGAAGGGCCAGGTGCAAAGCAGCACCCACACCTATCGCATTCCTGTCCCCAAGATCGCCGCCGCCCGGAAGAACACGGCACTCGTCCGCGATGGCAACATTTTCCTGGTCATGATGGGACCGGACCTCAAGAAGAACCTCCGCGAACATGTCAAGCGAGGCACCATGCTGGGTGTCCGCAAGAGGAAGCAGCCGCGAACGCACCTCGTCCTGGATCGGATCTACAACGGCAAGGAAGTCGTCGAACTCTTCTCCGAAGAAACCAAAGTGCAGCTCCGGCTTCCGGAACTGCTGGGCCATGCGGAAGTTCCTTTCGATGAGTTCCTCTCCGATGTCCATCTCTGCGAGACCGAGGCGTCCAATACCAGGAAGCTTCGCCGGTTCATCGGATCTCCCACGACGCTCACGGAGTTCCATGTTCGCAGGGACAAGGTCCTTCCTGAGGTGATCCGCAGCAAGGGCCGCGAAGGGAAAGCCGCCTATGTCCTCTATTCCGACGGAGCGGATGTCCTCGTCGGGAATGAGGACTCCTCGGTCCTTCTGTTCCTCGACTTCCTGATCGCGGAGGATCGGACTTTCAAGGGCGGGGTGGTCTTCGAGGAGATGTTCAACATCGGCGCTCGTGAAGAGACCGGGATCGCGGGGCGAGTCACGATCAAGTGGATCGATCTGGGAGGCACGCTCTTCTTCCGTGCCCCGTGATGGATGGGCTCACGCTGGACATTCCGCCCTCCTTCTGCTAGATGTAGGCGGGTCTGTCACCGGGTCCGGAGATTCCCTCTCCCGGCCGATTCTTCTTTCTGGAGGGGTCCAGAATGTCGCGTGATCGCCAGTTCTTCCGTCGCTTCGCACCAGTCGCCGTGCTTCTCGTGGCGCTGCCGCTCGCTTCCTGCAAAGACGATCGAGGATCGCTGGCGGATCCCGGGACCGGCAGGCTGGATTCGGACGACATCTTCCTGGCGTCCCGCGTGGCCCTGGACTTCCTGCAGTTCCAGAACTCGCTCGCTGAGTCGCTTCTTTCCCGCATGGAGGAAGGATCATCCGCCCCCATCACGGGAACCACCTGCGAAGAGCCCGCTGGCAGTTGGGTGCTGCATCCGTCCACCGGAGAGGCCTCGTTCGAAGATGCAAAGCTTCTCTGCGGAGAGTGGATCCGCTACACCGTGGACGGATCCATGTCCTACACGGTGGAAGAGACATCCCCGGTCCCCTCCTGGACTCTGTCCGTGCCGGAACTCATTCTGACGCTCCCTGATTCTCTCGGGCGCACCTTTACGATGTCCGCGCACCCCACGCTCTGGGACTCCGGGGGGATTCGCTGCCGACCCTCCGAAACGGGAACGGGCATCCGGACTCAAGGGACTCTCCGGATGGAAGACACCAACCTCCTCTACTCCTGGATTCACGAACTCGATCTGACCTTCTCCTACAGCGCGGGCGCGGTCGGCCAATGGCCGTCGGGAGAGATGGAGATGGGAGCGTTCCTGTTCGGGGAGACGATCCTCCCCTTCACTCTGGAACTCGACGGGTCCGGTTCCGGAGTGATTCCGTACGAGGGTGGCCGGTGCCGCCTCAACTTCGCGACCGGGGAAAACCCCTGCTCCGAACAGGAAGACTAGCCCACTCCCTCAGTAGCGCGGGATCGTCGCGTCCACCCGGTCCGACCAGGCATCGATCCCGCCGGCAAGATTCCACACCTTCCGGAAACCGGCACTTCGCAGGATTCCAGCGGCGTGCGCGGACCGGATTCCCACATGGCAATAGACGATCACCTCACGCGCGGGGTCCAGTTCCCCGACCCTCTCCGTGAGATGCGGAAGCGGAATGGCCACCGCACCCGGCAGCGAGCAGATGCCGCACTCTTCCGGCATCCGGACATCCAGCAGAACCAGATCCTCCCCGCTCTCCAGCCTCCGGGAGACTTCCTCCACCGACAGGTCCGTGTCCGGTCCAGCCGAGGGGGATTCAGCGCCGGCCCCGCAGGCGTCCGCCAGATCCTCCGCCCGGGTGATCCGTGGGGACTTTCCGCAGACGGGGCAACCCGGGTCCCGGCGAATCTTCATGTCGCGAAAGGTCATGGAGAGGGCGTCGTATAGAATGAGCCGTCCCACAAGTGGCTCCCCGATTCCGATCACGCGCTTGACCACCTCTGTCGCCTGGATCATCCCGATCAGCCCGGGGAGCACGCCGAGGACCCCACCCGTCGCACAGTCGGGCACCATTCCCGGCGGAGGCGGTTGCGGGTAGAGGCAGCGGTAGCAGGGGCCGTCCGGGTCGCAGAAGACGGCCGCCTGGCCTTCGAATCGAAACACGGAACCGTAGACATTCGCCTTGCCTGCGAGCACGCAGGCATCGTTCACCAGATACCGAGTGGGGAAGTTGTCCGTGCCGTCCGCCACCAGATCGTAGTCGGCAAGAATCTCCAGCACATTGGATGCATCCAGTCGTTCCGGATAGCGAACTACCCGGACGCCGGGGTTGATGCGGTCAATCGCAGATGCGGCGGAGTCCGTCTTGAGGAGCCCGATATCCGGCGTTCCGTGAATCACCTGCCGCTGGAGATTGGTTTCGTCCACGCGATCGTGATCGATGATCCCCAGCGTCCCGATGCCGGCCGCGGCAAGATAAAGCGCAAGCGGCGAACCCAATCCCCCCGCGCCCACGCAGAGAACCCGCGCACGCCCCAGCGCCTCCTGCCCTTCGCGCCCCACCTCCGGCAGGACAAGGTGCCGGGCGTAGCGGCGAGTCTGTTCCGAGTCAGGGGGCGACACAGGCGATCCTCCGGAGTCAGTCGTCGTCGATCATGCCGGACATGGCCGCAGGGGTCCAACATGTACGCAGAGGTCCGTCAGGAAGGAGGGCGGCACGGGCCAGCCATCTGGGACCGAACCCGTGTCGACACAGACACTTGCGGGTGATCACGCCGCAATGCGTGCAATTGGCACACGCATTGCGGTATCGCCGGGCAACCCACACAGGCCGGAGATTCGGCCATAAGGAGACCCTCATGAAGACGCTGTCCGGACTCATCGCTCCCGCACTTCTCACCGCCGCCCTTCTCTCCGCCGGACTCGCCGCCCCGACTGACGCATCCGCACGGGTTCGGGGGAGGCTTGTCATCCGGACTCCTCGACCGGCTCCGGCTCGGGTCGTGGTCGTCGCCGGACCGAGAGCCCCGCGCCATCACAGGGTGTGGGTTCCGGGACACTGGAAGCGCGTCGCCCCCGGGTGCCGCATCCGGGTACGCGGACACTGGGCATGGAGATAGACAAGGTGCCACGCGCAAGAAAAGGGCCTCCGCCGATCAGGCGGGGGCCCTTTCTACCGGGTAGCCTCTCCCGGTCCCGCGCCCCGTGGCGCGAAGCCCTGCGTCAGCTGTCGAACGACTGCCCGCAACCGCAGGTTCCGGTGGCGTTGGGGTTGGTGATCTTGAAGCCGGATGCCTCCAGCGTCTCCACATAATCCACCGTGGCACCCTTCAGGTAGTTCATGCTGAACGCATCCACGAGCACTTCGAAACCGCCGGGCATTTCCAGCTTGAAATCCGCTTCCTTGGCGTCGTCGAAGGCAAATCCGTACTGGAAACCGGAGCACCCGCCGCCCTCCACGAAGATCCGAATGCCCTTTTCAGCCTGATCTTCCTCCTGGAGAATCTCCTTCATCTTTCCCGACGCAACCTCTGTGACGGTAATCATGACCTGCCCTCTCCGGGAACGACCGGAACTCCGGAGTGCGGAGTCCGGAACACATTGAGTTTCAATCGGTTACAGCCCACGCAAGGTACTTCCCACAGGAGGGCTTGTCAACTCCGGCCGGAGCCTCCCCCGGGCGCGCGCCGAGCCGCTTGAGGTCCGACCCCCACATTTGATAAACTCGCCGTGAACATTCTCCTCTGTGGGGCATCCGTTGCGTCATTCAATCATTCCACACTTCCTGGCCGTCGGTGCGGCCCTATGGATCGCCCTCGGCGGCTGCCCGGCCGGGGCCGTCTTTTTCGATGAGACGGTTTCGTCCGGGCTGAACTGGACGCAGCCGACCTGGGGAGCTTTCCTTTCGGACCTCGATCTCGACGGAGACCTGGATCTCTGCGCCGGACACCACTTCTACTCCCCCATTCTCTACTGGAACGACGGTACTGGCGTCTTCTCCCGCCTCTTGCATCCACTGCCCTGGGTCGGCCCGATGGACCGGCATGGCGCCGTGGCTCTGCCTCTGGACGGCAGCCCCCTGCCTGACATCTTCTACACCCACGGAGGGGGCGGAGGAAGCAGCCCGGAGGCCAACGAACTGTATGTGAACGAGGGCGACGGAGCCTTCACTCCGGTTCCCGACGCGGGAGGCGCGGACTCCCCGCCCACGCGGACCCGGGCCGTGTCCGCCGCCGACTACGATGGCGACGGTCTTCCGGACCTGTGGACTGGAGCCGCCCCGTCCGAGAATTACGGCAACGCTCTCTTTCGGAATCGCGGAGGGTTCTCGTTTGTGGATGTGTCGGACGGGAGCGGACTGGAGGAGTTCGACGGCACCGTCGGGGGAATCTGGGGAGACTACGACGACGACGGAGACCCGGATCTCCTGGTCGGCGGAGAGGAGTTCCCGCGACCGACCAGACTCTACCGCAACGACGGCGGAGTCTTTGTCGATGCGTCGGAGGTGTTCACCCCTTCCATTCCCACAATCTCCGGAGCCGACTGGGGAGACTACGACAACGACGGAGACCTGGATCTGGCCGTTTGCGATGGCATGGTCGGCGTGTTTGACGCCTATACCATCGGGGATACGCTCTCCTACTTCTTCAATACACGATACGGAGACCTGGGACTGGACGGACTGACTGTCTCCACGACGGCCGACACGCTGCACGCTCAGTTCCGGCTGCGCGGCTACCAGAACCTCAATCGCATCTTTCTGGGGCCGGACGAACTGATCCCCCCCAATGGAGAGACCATTCTCCTGACGCCCGAGTTCATCGGCCAGCCGGACTTCCAGCCGGGCGTGGAGCGCGGAACCTGGGTGTGGCGGGAGTCTGCGTCGGGCCCGTGGCAGATCCGCTGTTCCACGCCCGACATCAACTTCGACACCTTCGACGGGTGGGTCACCGCTGGCGGAAGTACGCTGCAGGCGACCGGAGTCGATCTGGAAGATTCGGGATTCATCCCGGGGAGCCCTCGGGTGTGGCGCAACGACGGCGGGACATTCCAGGAGGTCACCAGCAGTCTGGGGCTGTCAGCCATGGTCAATCCGCGACACATCACCTGGGTGGATTATGACGCGGACGGCGATCTTGACCTCCATGTCGTGGACATGGGCACCTCGGCGCAACCGAACGCGCCCGACCGCCTCTACCGCAATCAGCGGGGAACGCTGACGGATGTGACCGCAAGCGAAGGCCTTCCCGGAGGAAGCACCGGACTGGCCGATGGCGCGGTCTGGGGAGACCTGACCGGAGACGGACTTCCGGAGTTGTTCTTGAGCGAGGGAGCGGGACCCCAGACCTACAGCGCAAACGGAGTGGTCCGGTACTACCGAAATGCCCGCGCCGGGGGAGTCTCGATCCGGCTTGATCTGATTGGAACGCTCTCCGGCCACGCCGCTGTCGGGGCGAAAGTCGTCGCCTACCACGATGATGACGAGGTGCATCGCCGCGTCTTCGCGAACTCGTGGCGCGGCTTCATGAACCCGCTTCGCGTCATGCTCGGCATCGAAGAATCGGAAAGCGCGGACTCGGTCGTGGTGAACTGGCCATCCGGAACCCGGACTGTCTGGAAGGGCGTGGCACCCGGATTGTACACGATGCGGGAAGATGACCCGGGGTCGTCCACGGCGGTGGAAGCCCTGACCGGCGGCCCTGCCGCGTGGGCCGTACTCGGCATCCGGCCACAGCCCGCTTCCCGGACACAGACTCTGTGCCTCTCGGGAACGGAAGGCACGCGCCTTACCGTGCGCGTCATGGACATCGCGGGGCGATGCGTGCGAACGCTCGTGCCCCCCTCATTCCGGGAAGGCGCTTCGACCACGACCTGGGACGGACGCGCAGACGACGGCACCCTGCTTCCCGCGGGAGTCTACTTCCTGAACATCACGGGCGGAGGACGACGCGCCTCCGTCAAGTCCGTCCGCATCCACTAGCGCAACCGCCGGGCCTCTTCCGCCAGTTCCCGAACGCGCCGCTTGTCCACCGGCGCATCCCACTCCCCGCCTTCCTTCAGGCTCGTCCCCACGATGAACCCGTCCGCAAGGGGGAAGAACTCCGCCAGGTTGGACGCGTCGATCCCGCTTCCCAGAAGAACCGGGAGCTTCGTCTGACCGCGAATCTCCCGGAGTTCCGAGGCGTCCGGCGCATCCCCCGTGACCGATCCGGTCACGATCACGCCGTCCGCACGGTGCAGTTCCTGAAGTGCGGCCACCTCCCCCGGAGCCAGGTCCGCGGTCAGCGCGTGGCTGGCGTGTTTCTTCTTCACATCCACAAAAACACGGATGCCGCTCGCGCCGATCGCGTGTTGGTAACGCACGACGCGCCCTCCCTGCGCATCGATCCATCCCTTGTCGCTGATGTGCGCATGCGTCCACGCCTCCGCACGGATGAAGTCCAGTCCCGCCGCCTGCGCCACCGCCAGAGCCGTGCGGTTTGCCGCGAAGAGCACCTGAATCCCGATCGGCGGGCGGCGGGCGCCTTCGGACAGTTCATCCGTCCGCGCTCGCGCCGCCACGGCCAGGCGGGTCATGTACGCCGCCACCTCCGGCCCCATCTCCGCCTCGCGCACGCAGGGGAAGTCGTGCATGTTCTCAAGCACGACCCCATCCATCCCTCCGGCGAGACACGCATCCAGATCACGCGTCATCGCCTCCACGGCTTCCTCCACCCCCGGGAACCCGGGAACGCCCGGGCACGGCGGAACATGGAGCATGGCAAACAGGGGTCGGTCCAATCCGAAGAGCGCTCTCACTCGACCTCTCCTTCCGGCGCCGGGAACGAACGCCGCAGCTTTCGCTCGTGCATCCAGCACCACACCGTCGGCACGATCAGAAGCGTGATCAGCTGAACCGTCATCCCTCCGAACGAGGGGATCGCCATCGGGATCATGACATCCGCGCCGCGTCCCGTCGAAGTCAGAACCGGGAGCAGTGCGAGAATGGTCGTCGCCGCCGTCATGAGGCAGGGCCGAATGCGGCGCAACCCGGCCCGCACGGTGGCGTCACGGACCTCTTCGGGCGTCTTCGGCGGTTCCCTCCGGAACTCGCTCGTCAGGTAGGTGGACATGATGACGCCGTCGTCGGTCGCGATCCCGAACAGCGCCAGGAATCCCACCCACACCGCGACGCTCAGGTTGATCGGGTGGATCTGGAAGAGATCGCGCATGGAGACTCCGAAGACGGAGAAGTCCAGAAACTCCGGCCGCCCGTAGAGCCAGATCATCAGAAAGCCCCCGGACCACGCCACCAGGACTCCGGAGAACACCAGGGCTGTCGTCGCCATGGAGCGGAACTGGAAATGGAGCAACAGGAAGATGATCCCGAGTGCAATCGGCAGGATTACCCGGAGCTTCTTCTCCGACCGGATCTGGTTCTCATAGTTCCCGGCGAAGGTCCAGCTCACGCCCGCCGGAACGATGAGTTCTCCCGATTCCACCGCCACCGCAAGACGCGTCCGCGCTTCCTCGACCACATCGATCTCCGCAAGACCCGCCTTCTTGTCAAAGGTCACATAGGCCACCAGAAAAGTCTCTTCGCTCTTGATCACCTGTGGCCCGCGCACATAGACCATGTCCGAGAGCTCCTCCAGCGGAATGTGCGCCCCGGACGGTGTCGGCACAAGGATGCGTCCCAGCGATTCGATCGTGTCCCGAAGTTCGCGCAGGTAACGGATCCGAACCGCATAGCGTTCGCGCCCCTCGATCATCGTGGTTGCGCGTCGTCCCCCGACCGCGACCTCGATCACATCCTGGACATCCCGTACGAGAATCCCGTGCCTCGCGATGGCCTCGCGATCCACATTGATCTCCAGATACGGCTTCCCCACCATCCGGTCAGCCAGCACGGTGGCGGGTTCCACCCCGGGAACTGTCTGAAGGATGCGCTCAAGATCCAGCCCGACACGCTCCAGAGTCTCCAGATCCGGGCCGCGAATCTTGATGCCCATGGGCGCGCGCATCCCGCTCTGCAACATGACAATCCGGGCGGCGATCGGCTGGAGCCGGGGCGCGGAGGTCGTCCCGGGAATCCGCCCGGCCGCGACGATGGCGTCCCAGATGTCGCCGGAGGAATGAGTATCATCCCGCCACTGGCGGAAGACCCGTCCGCGTGGATCCGGCACAAGTTCTCCACGCTCGTCCCGCGCGAACTCCGCTGCTTCGTCATCCCAGCGAAAGCGAAGACGCGTTCCGGCGGCATCCGTTGCGTATTCCGACTTCAGATTGACGACCATCTCCACCATGGACACCGGCGCCGGATCCAGCGCGCTCTCCACGCGTCCGATCTTCCCCACCGCGGACTCCACCTCCGGGACGGCGGAGATCGCAAGATCGAGCTTCGCCAGCACATCCATCGCTTCGCCGATCGAAGCGTGCGGCATGGTGGTCGGCATGTAGAGGAAGGACCCCTCGTCGAGGTCGGGCATGAACTCGCGGCCCAGCCCCGGGAACGCCTCGATTGCGGATCGCCAGAGGCGGGTTTCTCGAAGCGTGTCACCCGGAAGGTGAAGGCGGTTCATCCCGGACGGGATGATCCCCGCCGTCCCTTCCCAGCCGCGCCAGATGGTCGCGCCCAGCAGCACCAGAAACACGGGCGCCGCCAGGAAGTACGCCTTGTGGCCGAGACACCACCGCAGGACGGACTCGTAGTGCCGTGCGAATGCGCGGAAAAGACCAAGCCAGCCGAAGAGAAGCGCCGCCACGAACACCAGATTCCGCGCGAAGCCCGGCTCGGGTCCAAGCGGCAGCCATCGCCCCGCGAGAAGCACGACGACCGCGGCCACCACCATCGCGTTGACGGTCCCTCCCGCGCGGGTCCGGAGGCGGGCGGGGAGTCGGTCCCTGAACAGCCCCACGCCGCCGGCAAGCACCAGAAGCGACCCGGCGGTCACGGACACTCCCCGCGCCACAAGAACTCCCGCGAGGAGCGCCGCCGCCGCGGGCAGCCACTTCGCGCCGCGCACCGGTTTCCTTCTCGCATGAAGCGTACGCGCGATCGCCGGCAGTACCGTCAACGCCACGACAATGGACGCGATCAGCGTCGCGGTTTTCGTCCACGCAAGCGGCCGGAAGAGCTTCCCCTCCGGGCCTTCCATCGCGAAGACGGGCAGGAACCCGGCCACGGTAGTGAACACCGCCGTGAGAACCGCACTCCCGACCTCACTGGTCGCCGAGCGAATGACGGCAACCCGGTCCTCATCCGGCTCCGCTTCACGGAGACGCCGCAGAATGTTCTCCGCAATGACGATCCCGACATCCACGATCGTCCCGATGGCGATCGCAATCCCGGAGAGCGCCACGATGTTCGCGTCCACGCCGCCGACTCTCATCGCGATGAATGCCAGAAGCACCGCCAGCGGAAGCACCAGCGACACCAGCAGCGAAGTCGCCAGATGCGCGACCATCACCATAACGACGACAATCGTGACCAGTGCTTCTTCCTCGAGCGCGGTCCCGAGCGTGCCGAGCGTTTCGTGAATGAGTCCCGTGCGGTCGTAGAAGGGCACGATCGTCACATGAGAGACCGTGCCGTCGGGCAATGTCTTCGATGGAAGTCCCGGAGAGATCTCCTCGACCTTCCGATGGATGTTCGAGATGACCTCCATCGGGTTTTCGCCGGTCCGAACCACCACCACCCCGCCGACCGCCTCCGCACCGTTCTTGTCGAGCGCACCCCGACGCATGGCCGGGCCGGTCGTCACGCGTGCGATGTCGGCGATCGTGACGGGGACATTCCCGACCGACTTGACGACCGTGGATTCGATTTCGGGAATGTCCTGCAGGAGGCCCGTACCCCGGACCACATACTCGACGCGATTCACTTCGATCGTCCGCGCACCGACATCCACATTCGACCGCTTCACCGCACGAAACACATCCTGAAGCGCAATCCCCCGCGAGCGCATGGCGTCGGGGTCCACATCGATCTGGTATTCGCGGACATGGCCTCCGACGGACGCGACCTCGGAGACACCGTCGGCAGAGGCCAGCGCGTACCGCACGAGGAAGTCCTGGATCGAACGCAACTCCTCCAGCCCCCAGCCTCCCGCCGGGTTGCCTTCCTCGTCGCGGCCTTCCAGCGTGTACCAGTAGACCTGTCCAAGCCC
Organism: Gemmatimonadota bacterium; assembly: GCA_030747075.1. Lineage (NCBI taxonomy): Bacteria > Pseudomonadati > Gemmatimonadota > Gemmatimonadota bacterium. Next base: position 28,831 of record JASLLL010000009.1, on the reverse strand, counting down.
GGTCGCGTCCGGGCCGAGTGCGGGGCGAACATCTTCGGGCAGTGTTCCGCGAGGCAGGCTGGCGAGCTTCTCCAGAATCCGGGAGCGGGACCAGTAGAAGTCCACGCCCTCCTCGAAGATGACATAGACGGAAGAGAACCCGAAGAAGGAGAAACTCCGCACCGTCTTCACGCCGGGAAGCCCGAGGAGTGAAACGGTCAGCGGATAGGTGACCTGGTCCTCGACATCGCGCGGGGAACGCCCGGGCCAGTCGGTGAAGACGATCTGCTGGTTCTCCCCCAGGTCGGGAATGGCGTCCACCGGAACCGGGTCACGCGGGATTCCACCCAGGTTCCAGTCGAAGGGCGCGGCCGAGTATCCCCACAGCACGATCCCCGCGACCGCAAGGAACAGTGGCAGGCGGTTGGTGAGACAGGCCCCGACGACTTTCCCCAGCAGGGAGTCGCCGCCGGATGGCGGTCGCCGGTTCATCGCGTCCCTCCTGCGTACGCGGCGCCCGGAACGGTCTCTTCGACGGACCCGCACCGAAGCATCGACGCACCGAAGTACGGGTTGTCGATGCGTTCGTGATCCTGCAGCCAGTAGGCCCCGCGGAAGTCGAACGCCATGGGACAGTAGGTCACATGGTGCGGCTCGCCACCGGCATGCCCGAAGGTGCGCTCCAGGTCGATCATCGCCTTCGATGCGTCTTCGAAGGCGACGCGCATCGCGGCGATGTCCACACCCTCAGCGGCCGCAACCGCTTCCCCGAGACGCACGGCCCGCTCCTTCCAGTCGGGTCGGATTCCGGGGCGGATGTCGTCGAAGTTCCCGTTCGTCAGCGTCCCGATCCGGGCGAATGCCGCAGCGGCGACGGTCGCATCATCTCCGGCCAGCGCCATCTGGAGTTCGAAGTAGGTCGAGTACACATCCGACAGAATCCGAAGAAGCGCATCGTCCGCGACGGGCCCTTCCGGTTCCATCGCATCCGTTCCATCCCCGGGACTCATCATGGAAGGCTTCGCCTGAATCTGCAGCGCACTGTCGATCTTGAAGTTCCCGCGAGACACCACGCGTTCCCCTTCCTCCAGGCCCCACTGCACGATGTACACATCCCCCGCGCGCGGACCGAGTCCCACTTCGCGTCCCTCGTACGATGGACGATGCGCATCGGGAACTTCCACATAGACGATCGCGCGCCGCCCGGTGCGAAGGACCGACTCCACCGGCACCACAAGCGGCCCGTCGCCATCCGGGCTTCCCGACACCAGTCCCATCTCCTCCGCGGGCACGAGGTCCATCCCGCACTCGTCGCAGGATCCGGCGGCGTCCCCCACGACTTCCGGGTGCATCGGGCAGACCCAGCGTCCGGCAAACTCGCTGGCGACCACGGTCCCGTCGGACGCGACTTCCGCATACACCACTGCGCGGACGAACATCCCCGGCTTCAGCAAGCCGTCGGAGTTGTCGACATTGATTCGAACGCGAACCGTACGCGACGCCTCCTCGACCGCGGGCGCAATGAACGAAACGCGCCCGGTGAAGATCCGCCCGGGAAGGGACTCCGCGTCAAACTCCACCTCCTGCCCGGAACGAAGCCACGCCAGATCGGACTCGTGCGCATCGAGCACCACCCATAGTCGCGACAAGTCCGCGATGCGGTAGATAGTCGTCCCCGTGCGGACATAGTCCCCCACGACCGCGTTCTTCTCGATGACAATGCCCCCGTGGTCGGCGAAGAGCGTGACATGGTCTTCGGTCTCTCCCCGACGCTCGATTCCCTTGATCTGTTCTTCGGTGAGTCCGTAAAGGCGCAGCTTCTCGCGGGCGGCCTCCACGGTTGCGGTGGCGGTGTCGGAAAGAAGCCCGGTCGATTCGCCCGACAGCGCTCCCCGGGAAGCCACCACTTGCAGCAACTCCTCCTGCGCGGCCAGCAGTTCGGGGCTGTAGATCTCCGCCAGGTGATCTCCCGCACGCACGGGCAGTCCCGTGTAGTCCACGAACATCCGATCCAGCCGACCCGCCACGCGTGCCGAAAGCGCGTGGACGCGCGTTTCATCCACTTCCGCTTTCCCGGTCATGCGGATCTCCAGTCGCGGGCGATCCCGCACGACGGGCGCCGTTTCGATCTCCGCCAGAACCCGTGCGGCCTCGCTCATCTCCAGACGCGGCGCGTCGCCGTCCTCTCCTGCCGCGCCCGACTCCACCTGCACGAGGTCCATGCGACAGATCGGGCACTTCCCCGGCGAGGGAAGCCGCACCTGCGGGTGCATGGAGCAGGTCCAGACCTCAGCGGCTTCCTCCTGCTCGTGTCCTTCGTGCGTCCCGGGCGCGGGAGACGACGGCGCGAGCCACGCGCGCCCGACGAGAATCCCCGCCACGAACAGCACCAGTGCAATCCCCACAAGCTTGCCGACCGGGCGGCCGCCAGTTCTCTTCGCGTTCATCGGTTCTCCTCCCGTCCGGCCCAGTCAACGCCGGTGATGGCCTCCAGATCGGCAAGACCGCGACAACGATCCGCCCGGGCGCGCGCATGCGCCAGTTCGAAAGCGAGCAGTGTGCGGCGGGCATCCATCAGATCGAGAAACCCGCCGCGAGCCGCTTCGTATGCGGTGAGAGATGCAATCCACGACTCACGAGCCTTCGGAAGAAGCCCCTGTCGGTAGAGTTCTTCGCGGCGCACCGCATCCCGAAGTCGATAGAGCGCGTCTTCCGCGTCCACGAAGAGCCGGTCCTCTTCCGCGACGCGCGCGGCCCGCGCTTCCTCCAGCGATGCCTCCGCGGCATGGACTCCGTCCCGGATTCGCCCACGAAAGACGGGGAGATCCACGGCGAAGCTCACGGCCACGGGGTCCCGGCCGGCGTCCCCGGCAGACGAAGCGGACTCGGTACCCGTGCGAATCCAATCCACGCCCGCGATGAGGTCCGGGTACGCTTCCATGCGCGCAAGGCGTTCGGCTTCTCCGGCGGCGTCCACGGCCCTGTCTCGAGCGCGCAGGCGGGGTGCTCGATCGAGAAGCGCTCCCGACACCTCTTCCAGCGAAGGGACACCCGGGAAGACGCGCGGCTCTCCGGCGGAGGGAACCCCCTCCGAACGCGAACTCCGGCGAAGCGCGTTGATGCGCGCCAGCACCGGGCGGCGCCGGTCCTCCAGACTTCGCAGGCGGTCCTCCAGTTCTCCCAGCTCCACCTGCACTTTCACAAGATCCGCGTGGCGCGCGGTGCCCGTGCGGTAGCGTTGCCGAAGGACGCGTTCGAGTTCGATCAGGATGTCGAGGTTCTCCCGCGTGATGTCCACTTCCCGATCCAGCAGATAGAGGTCCGCCCACGCGTGAGTGATGTCGCGCAGGAGACCGACACGCGTGTCATCGACCCCGGCACGAAGCACGGACGCAAGCGACGAAGCTTCGGCCTCCCGGGCGTCGAGACGGCCCGGCCAGGGAATCCGCTGGCGCACACCAATGCGGTCGGTCTGCGGACCCGTTTTCGTCTCCACGCTCTCCAGAAAGCGAACCCAGTTCACGCGGGGGTCCGGAAAGGAACCGCGAACGGAAGCGCGGAACTCCGCGGCCTCCCATCGGTGGCGAGCCGCCGCAAGCCGGGGATTGGCGGCAAGAACCTCTCGCCGAAGTTCGTCCAGAACGGCTCCCGGGGCCATGGGTTCGGAAGTGGCGAAGGCAGCGCCGGTCTGAGCGGCCGGTATCCAGAGCGCGGCCACAACTGCCGCACGCCGGACTCCCGGAAGGAAGCGGGCTGTCATGATGATCACTCCTGCAGGTGCGGATTCCCCGGGGACAGGCCGCTCGCGGACGCTCCGCCGCGGACATCACCGGTCGCCGGGCACAGGCATACCCGGCCGTCAGGGTCACTCAACCCGGACGGGGAATCTCAGCAGAGCAGGGAGCAGGTGGTGCGGTAGACCGCCCCGAGGACAGGGGGCGGGTGGGTCTCTTCTCGAAAGCCCTCCGTGCCCTGAGCCGGAGTGGCAAGCCGGACCTGACTCTCCGGAGCGGCGAGGGGACTCCCGGCGGCGGCCACCACGGCAAGCGTCGCGGAAGAGGATGGTGCAGGCTGGAGTTCGGGGCAGGCGCAGCAGTCGCGCTCCGCCGGGGCGGAAGAGGCCGACGCATCGGGTCCGGCCCCGGAGGAGCAGCACGACTCCACGGGGGCCGCCTTCGGGGCGGCATCGGGGCAGTCATCGGCCAGGAGACAGCAGCAGATTCCACCCGGTCCGAGCGGGAGCGTCAGCCCGGCGACCAGAACGAAGATGAAGGCCTTTCCCATCAGGGGCATTTGCCATCTCCCGCAAGAAACCAACATTCCTGCCGAGTATCGGCAGCTCCACCGGTCGGGTCAAGCATCCCGATGGACCCGGCTTCCATACCCCGCAGCCAATCCGAGGTTCCCGAAGGGGGCGAAATGCGCATATTCTGCACGGAAACGCACTGGAGACGCTCGTGATCCTCCCCGTTCTGATCCCTGCCGCCCTCCTCGCCTCCGCTCTTTCGGGCATGCTGGGCATGGGTGGCGGCGTGGTCCTTCTGGCCGTCATGGCATCCATCCTGCCGGTTGCGGAGGTTGTGCCGGTTCACGGCGTGGTGCAGCTGACCAGCAACTTCTCGCGGATGCTCGCGCTGCTTCCCCGCGTGTGCTGGCGGATCGTGGCACTCTACGCCCCGGGGATGGTGCTTGGAGTCGTGGCGGGAATCCGGATCACCGGCGGCGAAGGCCTGCCCGGGTTCAAGCCCGCCATCGGCGCCTTCGTGCTGGCCTTCCTCCTGTGGGACCGCTTCAAACCCAAGCGCATCGTGGTCCCCCGGTGGGTCTTCCTGCCTGCCGGGCTTGTCGGAGGGCTGCTGACCGTAACACTCGGCGCCACCGGTCCGTTTCTGGCGGCGTTCTTCCTGCGGGACGATCTGGAGCGCCGGGAGATCGTCGCCACGAAGGCGGCCATCCAGTCGTTCGGGCATCTGCTCAAGATCCCCGCGTTCCTCTCCGTGGGCTTCGACTATGTGCCGCGGCTGCAGTGGATCGCGCCGCTTCTCCTCTGCGTCATCGCGGGCACATGGATCGGGACACGCCTTCTCGGGCGAATGCCGGACGCGCTGTTCCGCAAGATGTTCCGCGTGGTGCTGGCACTGATGGCGCTCCGGCTGCTCGCGCCGGTTGTCACGGGCGGATAGCACAGGCCCCGGGCCCTGTCGTGGGCGATCACTCCATCGCCAGAAGCGCCGCCCCGAGTGCCGCCCCGTCGTCGCCGAGTTTCCGCAGTCGCAGTCCGTGCTTTTGCACCGTCGGATCCATGACGCGGCTTCGCGCTTCCTCCCGCGCCGGGTCCAGAAGAAGCCGACCGGCAGCCGACACGCCTCCTGCCAGCAACACGCGGTCCGGGTCGAAGATGTGAACGAGCGACGCCACCGCCACACCAAGCGCGCGCCCGGCTTCGGCGAAGAGCGCCGTGGCCAGCGCGCTGCCGTCACGCGCGGCACGGGAGAGTGCCGCCGGTGTGGGGTCCTCCCCGCGAAGGCGCACGGCGAGCATCCGGCTCCCGGGAGCACCCCGGGCCAGCGCACGACGGGCGGACCGCGTGATCGCCCACGCCCCGGCGTACGCTTCCAGGCACCCGCGCTGCCCGCAGGCACAGCGGCGACCATTCCGCTCTACCACCATGTGTCCAAGCTCCGCGCCGAGCCCGTGCGCGCCCCGATGCAGCCGCCCGTCCATCACCAGCCCGCCGCCGACGCCCGTCCCGAGCGCGAGGCACACGAGATTCCGCGCGCCCCTTCCCGCACCGAAGCGGAACTCGGCCCAGGCCAGCGCGTTCGCGTCGTTCTCAAGATGGACCGGCCGTCCGAGTTCCCCGGCCAGTGCATCGCCCAGTCGAAGCCGCCGAAGGTGGGGAAGGTTCGGCGAAGACTCCACACGCCCCGAACGCGCGTCCACCAGTCCCGCGCACGCCACGCCGACCGCCCGGGGCCGGATGCCGTGTCGGGCGGTGAGTTCGCGCGCCCACTCGGCCAGCGCGGGCGCCACCTCCACCCCCTTCGCTCCGAGCGAGGAAGTCTCCCGCCTGGAACGCGCCAGAACGCGACCCGTCCTGTCCGCCAGCACCGCCTTCGCATTCGTCCCGCCAATGTCAAAGCCCAGCACACGCGCACGGCTCACGCCACGCCCCCTTCCTGCGGCAGCCTCTCCCAGGGGTCGTATCGGCCCGACACAGCCCACCCCTGCCCGACGGATACGAGCCGCCCGTCGAACTCCACGAGAGAGTCGCGCTTGTGAACCCGTGCGTCGAGTAGCCGGTCTCCGTCGATCCCGAAAAGTGCCGCCAGAATCTCCTTCGGCCGGACGAGGTTCCCGGACCGGCGGCCCAGCACGACATCCAGCACGGCCTCGCCGTCCGACTCACCGGCGACCAGAGACCGCGTGAACGGACGAATGTCCACGCGGACGATCTTCTCACGCCGCTTCCGAATGACGAGCTTCTCGACCACCACCTCTTCCCGGGCGAGAAACGCCGCCACCTTGTCCATCGCGTCGTCGACCGGGATGCCGAGCCGCCCGAGGCCCACACGGTAGCGGGCGGCGGCAATGCGGGAGGAGAGCGACGGCGCGTCGGCGGACACCGTGCGCGCGGCCGACACGCCAAGCCCCGGAGACGCGGCGGCCTGCATGCGCTCCACGAAGCGGTCCGGTGACATGGACCGACGCAGGCGCACATCCCCGTACTCCGCGTCGCTGGCCATACCGACGGGAAGCGCGTCGGAGAGCGCCAGACGAAGATGCGGCGAATACCCCTGCGTGAACGCGACAGGGATCTCCGCGCGGCGCAGCATCCGCCCCAGCGCCGTCTGCACTTCCAGGTGCGACAGAAGCGCCACCTCGGGAGCCTTCGTAAAACGGAACCGGATCGTGCCCGTGACCGGTTCTGTCCACGGCCCGGTGACCGGACCCCGCGACACCCACTCGGCGGATTCCTTCTTCCCGGCCTTTGCGGTGCGGATCATCCGGTTGCAGAGTTCCTTCTCCTCATCAATCACGCCGCACAAGTGACATCCGCTCCGGCAGTCCGCGGTGAGTGCCTCTTCCCGCACACCGCTCTTCGCCTTCTCAAGCTCCCCGGCCAGAAACTCCTTCTTCACGAGAATGTCGATGTGGTCCCACGGCAGCGGCTCCTCCACGGACCTCTCGCGCAACGCCTCCTCCGGGGACCCGCCCCATTTCTCCAGTGCGCGGCGCCATGCCGCGAAGTCGAAATGCTCGCTCCATCCGTCGAGGCGGCACCCCTCCCGCCATGCGTGCTCGAAGAGGTCGCCCACGCGGCGATCGTTTCGGGAGACAATGCCCTCCAGCCAACTCGTCGATGCATCGTGCGGACGAAACCGCAGCCCGCGCTCCTTCATTCCGCGCCGGAGAATCTCCTGCCGGTGGCGCGTTTCCTCCAGGTCGATCTGCCGCTCCCACTGGAACGGCGTGAACGGCTTCGGCACGAAGGTGGAGACGCTCACATTCACCTGCGCCCGCGGTTGAACCGTCCGCCCCCGCGCGAGGACTTCGCGCGAGAGTCGCGCAATGGCCTCCACATCCTCGTCGGTCTCGGTGGGATGCCCGATCATGAAGTACAGCTTCACGCGTTCCCAGCCGCGCGCGAAGACCGCTTCGGTGGTGCCGAGAATCTCCTCGTCGGGAATCCACTTGTCGATCAATGCACGCAGACGCCCAGTGGCGGCCTCGGGGGCGAAGGTGATGCCGGACTTCTTCGCCCCGGCCACCATGTCCGAAAGGTCCACCGAGAAGGAATCCGTTCGAATCGATGGAAGCGCCACCGCCACTCCCTGCGGCGTGAGCCTCCGCACGGACTGTTCGAGGAGGTGCTTCACCTTTCCGTAGTCGCAGGTAGAGAGGCTGGCGAGGGAGATTTCGTCGTAGCCGGTCTTCCGAACCGTCTCTGTCAGCAGACGGTCCAGCGTCGGGAGACTGCGCTCTCGCACGGGGCGATAGGTCATGCCCGCCTGACAGAACCGGCATCCCTGCGTGCAACCGCGCAGCACCTCCAGCGACGCGCGATCGTGAACCTGCTGCGTGTAGGGAACGATGTAGTCGGTGGGATACGGCGCGGCGTCCAGATCGGCCACGACGGACTTTCGAATCGTCGGCCCGGATGGATCCGGGAGAACCTGCCCGTGTGGCCCGCGCACGGTGGGGTGAACCGCGGGGACATAGACGCCGGGGAGTCCGGCCAGCGCATCCAGACGCGCGACCCGCTTCATCCCGCGCGTCTCCCGGAGGAACCGCGCCAGCTCGACCACGGCGTCCTCCCCGTCGCCGATCACAAACGCGTCCATGAAGTACGCATACGGTTCCGGGTTGCAGACGCACGGCCCTCCGGCCAGCACCAGCGGGTGCGAATCCGTACGATCCGCCGCGCGAAGGGGAAGCCCGGCGAGGTCCAGCATGTTCAAAATGTTCGTCGCGGAGAGTTCATACTGGATGGTGAAGCCGATGGCGTCGAAATCCGAAAGCGGGGTCCGCGACTCCCATGAGAAGAGCGGCAATCCGCGTGCGCGCATCTTCTCCTCGAGGTCAGCCGCGGGAGCGTAGGTGCGCTCCGCGGAGACCCCGGGCAGGCGGTTCAGGATCCCGTAGAGAATGAGAAGGCCGAGATTGGAGAGCCCGACGTCGTAGAGGTCCGGGAATGCCAGCGCAATCCGGACATCCCCCGGTTCGGGAGCCGCGCGCGCGGCGTTCAGTTCGTTTCCCAGGTATCGGCTGGGCTTCTGCACACGGGGGAGGATTTCGTCCCGCAGGATCCGATCGAGGTTCATTCGGTCTCCCGGGTCAGGCCCCGTGGCGCAGAACGATCTTGCCGAAATGTTCGCGATTCTCCATGCGGGCGTGGGCTTTCGCGGCTTCGCGAACCGGGAACACGCGGTCCACGACCGGTTTCAGCTTCCCGGCATCCAGAAGCCGCAGTACATCGAGCAGTTCCGCATGGTCGCCCATGTAGCTCCCGAGAATGGAGAGCTGCTTCGCGAAAAGGTGCGTCAGGTTGAGGTGAGCCGACGGCCCGGTGGTGCTTCCGCAGGTCACGAGGCGCCCCCCGTGCGCAAGCGTCTTCACGGCGTCCTCGAAGATGGCCTCGCCGACATGCTCCACGACCACATCCACGCCGCGCCCGCCGGAGGCTTCCCGAACTTCCGCGGACCACGCGTCCTGCCCGTGGAGAACGGCCGCGTGCGCTCCCAGTTCTTTCGCGGCCGAGAGCTTCTCTCTGGTGCCCGCGGTCGCGATGACGCGGCAGGCAAAGTGCCGGGCGATCTGCACGGCGGATGACCCGACTCCGCTGCCCGCACCCACCACCAGCACGGTCTCCCCCGGCCGGAGGCGCGCGCGACCGACCAGCATGTGCCATGCGGTCAGGAAGACGAGCGGCGTGGCGGCCCACTCTTCGGGCGACCACCGGTCCGACACGCGCACGACATGCTCCGCCCGAACGGCGAGGTACTCCCCGTAGCCGCCCGGGGCGCGGTTCCCGATGACGCCGTATTCCGGGTACCGAGTGTCCCAGCCGGATCGATCGGCACGGAATCGATCGAGGAACCCGGGCGCGACCACCACGAAGTCGCCCGGTGCAACCCCTTCCGCGCGCGGCCCCACCTCTTCCACAAAACCGACCGGCTCGTTTCCGAGAATGTGCGGGAGAGGAATGGACCGGCCGCGATGTCCGCTCCGGGTCCAAAGATCCAGATGGTTCAGCCCACATGCGGCGACGCGCACCAGAACACGATCACCTTCCGCGACGGGCCGCGGGACCTCCGCCCATTCGAGAACCTCCGGGCCGCCAAAGTCGCGCATGACCACGGCCCCCATGCCGGCCATGCTCAACCCCCCTCCGGAGTGTCGTAGTACACCGCTTTCAGTTCCCCGACCGTCCGGTCTGCTTCCAGTTCCACGGATTCGCGCTCCTCCAGAAGAAGGAAGTCGCCGTTGTCCTCTCTGCGACAGACGAAGACCACCTTCGAATGGCCGGCCTGATAGTGCGATCCGGGCAGAAGCAGGGACAGATCCACCCGCGTGTGAACGCTCACGGTGGCCCCGACCGGAAGTGAATCGGGGTCCGTCGCGGGAGCCACGGAGTCCACCGCCACTTCCAGAAGCACCTGATCGATCCAGCTTTCACGGACACCATCGAGGAGATCCTCCAGGATGTTCTCCTCCGCGTCCCGGTCCCAGGAGGGCGCACCGGCCAGCCAGTCGATGGAATCCGGGCGCGCCGGGGTGAAGGTGTAGTCGGGGTGAAGCAGCGCCAGCGCGTTGTCAGGTCTCTGGTAGCTGTAATGCTCTTCCAGCGCGCGGATCAGCCCGCCGGGCGTGGAGATGTCCGGCGGGGGAACCCCCCCGGGGTCGAAGGTGTCTCCGCCGCATCCCGCCGCGAAGGGCACTGCGGCCCACGCAAGAAGCGCGCACGCGTACAGCCGGTGCCTGTGACGCATCTTGCTCACGAGAAGCCTCCCCTCAGCACGCAGCCGGATCAGGGCGCCGTCTCCGCAGACTCCCGGAACCGCATGGGCGCTTCCATCCCGGCCTGACGGGCATTGTACTCATCCACCTGCTGCGAGATCCGCATGGAACAGAACTTCGGGCCGCACATGGAACAGAACTCCGCGCCTTTGAATACATCCTGGGGGAGCGTCTCGTCGTGCATGGACCGAGCGGTGTCCGGGTCCATCGACAGATCAAACTGCTCGTTCCAGTCGAAGGTGTAGCGCGCACGGGAGAGCGCATCGTCCCAGTCGCGTGCGCCCGGGCGCTTGCGCGCGACATCCGCCGCATGCGCGGCAATCCGGTAGGCGATGATCCCCTGGTGCACATCGCCCGCGTCCGGAAGCCCCAGATGCTCCTTCGGGGTCACATAGCAGAGCATCGCCGCACCGGCCTGCCCCGCCATGGCCGCGCCGATCGCGGAGGTGATGTGATCATATCCGGGGGCGACATCGGTCACGATGGGGCCCAGCACATAAAACGGAGCTTCATCGCACGACTCCTGCTGGCGCTCGACATTCATCACCACTTCATCCATGGGAATGTGCCCCGGCCCTTCGACCATCACCTGGACATCCTTCGCCCAGGCGCGCCGTGTGAGATCCCCGAGGACCTCGAGTTCCGCGAACTGGGCGTCATCGGAAGCGTCGTGCAGGCACCCCGGGCGAAGCCCGTCCCCGAGCGAGAGGGAAACATCATGCTCCCGGCAGATTTCCAGAATCTCGTCGTAGCAATCGAACAGCGGGTTCTGGCGGTGGTGCTCCATCATCCACTGTGCCATGAGCGACCCGCCGCGACTCACAATGCCGGTGATCCGCCCCGACACCATCGGGAGATGCTCCCGGAGAAGGCCGCAGTGGATCGTCATGTAGTCCACGCCCTGCTCGGCCTGAGACCTGATCACGGCAAGGAGCCCTTCCGGCGTCAGTTCCCCGACGGCGCGCACCTCCTGAATGGCCTGATAGAGCGGAACCGTACCGACCGGAATGGGGCTGCGGCGGATGATGGCGTCGCGGATTCCAGCAATGTCCCCGCCTGTGGAGAGGTCCATCACCGTATCCGCCTTGTAGCGAATGCAGCGTCGGAGCTTTTCGATTTCCCCGTCGGCGTCTGAAGTCACCGCGCTGTTCCCGATGTTCGCGTTGATTTTGCATCGGGCGTGAATGCCGATCCCCATGGGGACCAGATTGAGATGGTTCCCATTGGAGGGAATGATCATCCGTCCACGGGCGACTTCATCCCGGACAAACTCCGGTTCCAGGCGCTCCCGCCCGGCAACCACCCACATTTCCTCGGTGACGAGTCCCTTCCGGGCATAGTGCATCTGCGTTCGGACGGGATCCCCCCGTCGAGCCTCCACCCACTCCGCCCGGGGGCGAAGATCCGGGTCCATATCGTCCAGGCGACCGTAGCCGGGGCCGTGATCGGGCTCTACAGGGCCGATCTTTCCGCTATTCTCAGGGTTGCGCGTATCCATGATCGTTTCTCCGGGGTAATGAAGCTCTCCATGCCGCACTTTAGGGGATTCCCCCGTTGCGGTCCATAGGACGCGGAGTGGATCGCCCCGGAAGATCCACATTCTTCGAAACAGCATGGTTTGGGCCAATCCGGCCCGTTCAGGCGGGATTTCCCCCTTCGATCAACCGCTCCCTCCTCGGAGCGAGGCAGATCTTCCCTTGCCCTCTTCCAAGTCGCGTGGGATTCTTGATTCAGGCGAACGGACCGGCCGAACTCGAGGGAAACCCCGGTTGAGATTCGGCAACTCGTTGGGGTGCCTTGCGTTGAGGGTATCTCAATCCTCCCCTCGGCCCCGTTCGTGGCTCATCCGCCCTCGGGAGCATCGGGCGGCTTCTGCTGGTGCAGACGGCGTGCTGCGGGCTTGGGCCCGGTACGCCCCCTGGACTCGCGGAAGGAGCGGAATATGCCTCGAACCCGGAATCCTCGCGGATCATCGCCTCCGCTTGTCGAGGCGTTCCTGCGCCAGCCGCTGCCCAGACACCTGCGCGAGCTCTCCCGGTTCGGGAAGGTCTCGCCCCCGTGGGCACCGCCTCCCCCCGGTTCCGGCCCGAGCGAGTATGCCGAGGCCTGGTCCACCGGCTACGATGGCGGACCGATCCGCGGGGCGTTCAAGTGGCTGGGTTTCGAGGGGGTGGAAGCCGCCATGGCAGCCCTTCCCAAGTCGTTCCGGAAGCGGGGCCGGGTTCGTGCGACCCCCGTTGCAGGGAGCTTTCTGGAGCTGCTGGAAGTGGAGCGAGTTGCCCGGGATCTGTTGCGAAAGGGAGCCGCGCTCCACGACATTCAGGAGGTCGTCTATCACATTCGCGAAGTGTGGGAGGATCTCGACCGGCTCCCCCCCGACGCGTGGGCCGTCGAGGATCTCCTGGAGTTGCTCACCGCGCGGGTGAACCGGGGGAAGACCATCGAACCCGTCCCGGCCGCCGCCGTGTTCCTGTGGGCATCCTCCGACGAACCGTACCACGCCCGGCAAATGGAACGCATGACGCGCCTGCTGGCGTATGCTCTCCGCGAAGTCATGCCCGGCTCCCACCGATAGCCCGGGGTTGTGTCCCGAAAGTTGTGTCGCGAAGATTGTTGTTCTGCCCCGCGCCGCCCTCCGGGCGTCTCCGTCGCGCTAAGTTCCCTTTCTGACACACTTTCGTGTGCCCGGCGCACGGTTGACCGCGCATGCGAATCCGGTGGGGAACGGCCGGATCGGCCGGTTTGTCGGCGGATTGAATGCCAATAGCACTGGATTCCCCAGACACGCCCCCTCCCCGGGGGGATGGACCAGGCGGGTTCTGGTTCGCCTGAGAGCCGGGGCTCGCGTTCTGCAGCGTCCAACCTGTGGCCTTATAATGAGATACACATCTGAGTAGGCTGTCGTGCGCCCCGGCGGCTCTCTTCGCGGCCCGAAAGCCCGGCCCTTGGTCCCCGACAACAATCTCTGCAACACAACCAATCCACTCCCCGACAACCTCTTTCAGAGCACCGTGTCAGCGATACAGGCTCTTGATCGTCCCCCAGCGGGACTCCTCCGCGAAGACCGGAATACACACCTCATGCGGAGGCGGCACGCTGTAGCAGGGAGTGGACCCGTCGCTGGCGTATCCGGTGTAGAGGTTGTTGAACGCCTGCGGATTCGTGGGATCGCAGTTTACGGTCACATTGCGCCCGTTCGCCGCACTCGGCACGATGCAGAGAGTCCCGCCGAAGTCCAGCGCCACGATGGACCCGGCGGGCATGGGGCCGCTCGGACAACCACCGACCGCCAGAAACAGATTCTCGGCGCCCCCCGAGTTCAGAACAGAAAATGCGCTGTTCGGAATGAATCCGAGGACGGTCATGGATCCGCTGAGATCGAACTCCGCTGCCGACCATCCGTCGGACGGGCAGGCATACCAGAGGGTGAGATAGACGATTCCGTTCGCGGGAGGGCCCGTGTTGGCGAAGGGATCGTCCGTTCTGCCCGAGATCGTCCAGCCGTGGACCTCGGCTGCCGCGCCGCCTGCCAGAATGAGGACCAGCAGCGTTGCGGAAAGAGCCGCGAAACGCTTCATGTCGCCTCCTTTCGTCCAGTGCACCGGCGCATGGCAGCAGCCCGGCGCGCCCCGCGCATCCCCCTCTCATCCCGCCCGAACTCAAAAAAAAGGGGCTCCCCGAAGGAAGCCCCCAATACTTCACAAAAGAGCGTATCAACTAGCGATACAGACCCTTGATGGCGCCCCAGTTGGAGGGCTCCACACCGGTTCCGACGCAGAGAGCGGAAGCGTCAGCAACGTTCGACACGGGAGCCGAACCGTCGGTCGAGTAGCCGATGTAGTTGTTGTCAAACATATCCGTGGCGGCACAGTTCACCGTCACATTGAGGGCGTTCGCGGCGGAGTCCATCGGGTAGATCGCTCCACCGAGGTCCAGCGCCATGACGGTGCCGGCAGCCAGCGGACCCACCGGGCAGCCACCCACGGCAAGCATGAGGTTGGTGGCGCCACCGGCGTTCAGGTAACCGTTCAGCGGGGTGAACGCATAAACGGTCATGGTTCCGCCAATGTCAAACTCGGCAGCGGACATGCCGTCAGAGTCACACACGAAGTGGAGCGTGAAGAAACCCACGCCAAAAGCCGCCGTTCCTGTGTTCACAAAAGGATCCGTGGCGCTGCCCGAGATGGTCCAGCCGTAGACTTCCGCGGTGGCGCTGGTGGCCAGCACGAGGACGGACAGGACAGCAAGAATGGTCATGAAACGCTTCATGTTTTTTCCCTCACATTGCGAGATGTACCAAGCACCCGCGCGGAGCACAGCACCCCGAAACCGCGAGTACGGACGGACTTTATCAGATCCGGGCAGGTGAGTCAAGCCGGAGAACGCCGGAAAGCCACAACCGGCAAGGTTCTCCCGGAATACCCCCGGATCTGGTCAGAGGATCGGCCGGAGGAGGGGTGGACTTCAGCCCGGACAGCCTTCCAGCTCTCCGCTATCTCGGCAAAAACTCCCCGGATCCTGCCTCTCCGACGGGATTCCCGCTCCGACCGACCGTCTCGCCCCTGCGAAACACCCATTCCGGGCGCCCCTTCACGCGTATCCCCTCAAACGGATTGAAATCCACCGCCATGTGGTGAGCTTCCGCAGAAAGGACATGTTCCACCGTCGGATCCCATACGACCAGGTCCGCGTCGCTCCCCGGCGCAATGACCCCCTTCCGGGGGTAGAGCCCGAACCGCCGGGCGGGAGCCGCCGACACAAGGTCCACGAACTTCTTCCGCGAAATCCGACCCTCCTCGACACCGCCTGTCCACAGAAGGTAGAGCCGGGATTCAATCCCGCCCGCGCCGTTGGGGATCTTCGAAAAGTCGTCCTTCCCCAGGATCTTCTGGTCCGCCATTCGGAACGGAGCGTGGTCGGAGGAGAGGATCTCCAGCGTGCCGTCCCCCAGCGCCTTCCAGAGCACCGCCTGGTTCGATGCGTCCCGGAGCGGGGGACTCATGACATACTTCGCGCCTTCAAAGCCGGGTTCCAGGTAGTTTTCGTAACTGAGATAGAGATACTGGGGACAGGTCTCGCCATGCACAGGAAGCCCGCGGTCCTGAGCTTCACGGATTCGCTCGACCGCCTCCCGACAGGTCACATGGACCACATAGAGCGGCGCACCGGCCACTTCCGCCAGCGCGATGGCGCGGCCGGTCGCTTCCCCTTCGATCGCGGGAGGGCGTGACAGCGCATGGTAGCGCGGCTCCGTCTTCCCTTCGGAGAGAAACTTGCGCTGGAGGTGATCGATCACATCCCCGTTCTCCGCATGCACCATGACCAGCGCGCCGTTCTCTCCCGCCGTGACCAGCGTCCGGAAGAAGTCCTCATCGGAGACCATGAGCGCTCCCTTGTACGCCAGGAAGAGCTTCATCGAGGGCACGCCAAGGGCCACCATCTCCGGGATCTCCGCAAGAACCGCATCCGTGAGGTCCGTCACGGCCATGTGGAAACCGTAATCTCCGACCGCTTTCCCCTTCGCCTTGGCCTTCCATGTCTCGAGCGTTGACGCGAGGCTCTCCCCCTTGGCCTGAATGGCAAAGTCGATGACGGAGGTCGTCCCGCCCGCGCAGGCGGCGGCCGTCCCTGTGTGGAAGTCGTCGCTCGTGGCGGTCGCGAAGAACGGCATGTCCAGATGCGTGTGCATGTCGATCCCGCCGGGGAAGACATACTTCCCGGTCGCGTCGATGGTCTCGTCCGCGTCCATGTCCAGATCCCGGCCGAGAAGCGCAATCCGCTCCCCTTCCAGGAGGATGTCCGCCCGAAACTCGTCCGCGGCGTTCACCACGGTCCCTCCCCGAACGCAGATTCTCTTTTCGCCCATGATCAACCTCCTCTTTCGGTGGATTCCTCTCCGCGGGAGGGAGGCTCCGCCGGAAGGTCCGCCAGAATCGCATGGGCGGCGTCCCTTCCCGCGGCCACGGCGTGGACCGCCTCCTTCCCGCCATTTGTCCAGTCTCCCCCCGCATAGACCCCCGGCACGCTGGTGCGCCCTTCGGAGTCCACCAGCGGGCGTCCATGTTCGGTGGCGAAGCCCAGCTCCCCGGCGGGGCGATCGTCCGGGGTTTGCCCCAGCGCCGGAACCACCGCGTCGGCGGGAATCCGGAACGCGGACCCCGGGACCGGCACGGGAGACGGGCGCCCGCTTCCATCCGGAGCGCCCGGTTCCATCCGCAGGAGTTCCACTTCCTCCACCCGGCTGCCTCCGAGCAGCGCCCTCGGGGCACAGTGCCAGAGGAAGCGCACGCCGAGCGACTTCGCGTGTTCCAGTTCGGATGCATAGGCGGTGACATCCCCTTCCGAACGGCGATAGGCGACCGTCACCTCGGCTCCGAGGAGCGCGGCGGAGCACGCGGTATCCATGGCGGTATTCCCGCACCCGACGACCACGACCCTCCGGCCGATGGCCACCTGATCCTTCGGCCGGGTCACCACCGCGCGAAGGAACGCCAGAGCGTCCAGTACGCCGTCGAGATCCTCCCCCGGCACCCCCAGCGGGCGGGCCGCTCCCAGTCCGATCGCGAGGAAGAGCGCGTCGTGGGTGTCCGCCAGTTCGCGCAGAGTCACATCCCGGCCGACCGTGACGCCCGTGCGGATCTCGACGCCCAGTGCCCGGGCCGCCTCCGACTCGGCGAGAACCACCCCGCGCGGGAGGCGATAAGGCATGATGCCGTGGGAGCAGAGGCCGCCCGGTTCCGCGGACGACTCGAACACGGTGGCCCGGACTCCGGCTCGCGCCAGCTCGATGGCGGCCGAAAGCCCGGCGGGGCCGGATCCGACGATGGCCACGCTCCCCCGGCGGCGGTCCGCCGCGGCTGGCAGCACACGGGGCAGGACCCCCCCCGGGCGCTCCCCGACGACATCCGTGGCGAATCGCTGGAGTCTTCCGATCGCGACCGGCGCGCCCCCCGTGGCGCGGACGCACGCGCCTTCGCAGAGCTCCTCCACGGGACAGGCCCGCGCGCAGGTTCCACCCAGCGGGTTGCGGGTGAGGATCTTCCGGGCAGCCCCCACGCGATTGCCGGAGCCGATCATCCGGATGAAGGACGGCACATCGATGGAGGTGGGGCAGGCGGTCACACAGGGCGCATCGTAGCAATACAGGCAGCGGGACGCTTCAGCGGCGGCCTGTCGATGCGACAGCGCCGGAAGCCTCTCCGCGAAGCGCTCCTCCAGCGAAACTCCGGCGGATGGGGCGTGGGTCATTCGATGATTCTCCCTCTGCGGACTGCGGAACCCGTCAGGCTATCGCGAAGGGCACGCTCCCCGCCACCGTGAAACGGACGGGTGTTCAGTTGTCCGAAGCTCCGTCGTCGATCCAGTTGCGCAGCGTGGCCAGCGTGCCGTCCGGCAGGGGGTCCTGAAGGAACGGCATTCGCGGGGTCCGGGTTCCCTCCAGCATCTGAATGAGCACGCTGGCCGACGAACTGAACGGAACCACACGAACGCCCCCGGAGGAGGCATACTGGTCCACCAGCTGGTCGTAGGAGTCGCCGGCGAGAAGCAGATCGCCAGCGGGGGTGGACCCCGCGTGGCAACTGTAGCCGGTGCAGTGAAACTCCAGAATCGGCTGAACATCCAGCGTAAACGAAGGGTGCGAGACCTCCTCGCCCCCGCCGGGACCCGGGAAGCCGTCCCCTTCGCACCCTGCCCAGAGCAGGACCGCGCCCAGCAGAACCGCCGCACCTTGCCATCGCACAGGCCACCTCCTCGCAGTCCGCGCATTCTACCCCATCCGGCCCGAAGCCGGGTGCTCTTCACACGCCCTCCCCGCAGAAAAACCGCTTGCCTTGGGTCGGGCCGTCCCCGTAACCTCCGCTGCCGATTGCGTGAAGCTGGGGAATGCGCCGGGAAGCCTGGTGCGGACTCTGTCCGGGTGACAACCGGGAGGTGCCCCATCGCGCGGAGAAAGGGAGCCGGAGACCTATTTCGGTATTCCCATGTGGGCGTTCAGTTCGCGCTCATCGTCCTCGCCTTCACCTACGGCGGCGTTCGTCTTGATGAACGCGTGGATGGTCACGGCGTGATCGCCCTTCTGGCGATCTTTGCTGGAGCGGCGATTGGATTCTATGTCCTCTACCGGGAAACGCGGGGAGGCTCGCTGCGGGATCCCGAGGATCCTGACACTGGTGGCGACGGGTCTCGCGGCCGTCGCAGCCATCCCGACGGGCCTGATCGCAGGCCGTGACGGGCTGGCCATGTTGGGAGTCGGTGCGGGAACCGCGCTGACCGTGGTGCTGGTCGGCTACGGGATTGTGGTCGCGGCACTCAGAGGTCCGGATCGGATGGCGGTCCAGACGGTCGTTGGCGGGTTCATGGTGAGAATGGCGCTTCTGGTGCTGTGTCTCATCGGGCTCTCGAAGATCG
The DNA here is from genome assembly GCA_030747075.1 of Gemmatimonadota bacterium. Taxonomy (NCBI): domain Bacteria; kingdom Pseudomonadati; phylum Gemmatimonadota; species Gemmatimonadota bacterium. Next base: position 9,922 of record JASLLL010000009.1, on the reverse strand, counting down.
GGCTGAAGCTGGAGGCATTCGTACTCTGGCTCATTGCGTTTTATGTGGCGCTGGTGCTGGCGGAGGCGTGGGTCCTTGCCCGACAGGGAGTCACCGAAGAGGAATAGGAGTTTCGACTGATGTTGCTGGTCACGCCGGATCCGGACCGCATTGACATCCTGCACCACCTGATGGACAGCCCCACGCTGTTCGGGCTGGACCTCAGCCGCTACGGAATCACCAAGCATGTCTGGATGATGTGGCTGGCGTCGGTACTTCTCATCATCCTGATGAATGTGGCGTCCCGGCAGAAGGGCCTGGTCCCCCGGGGTTTCCGCAACTTCCTGGAGCCCATCCTGCTCTTCATCCGTGACGAAGTCGCCGTCCCCAACCTCCACGATGCCGCGGACCGCTATCTCCCCTATCTCTGGACGGTGTTCTTCTTCATTCTCTTCTGCAATCTGCTCGGACTCATCCCCGGGGGAGCCACCGCCACGGGGAACCTCTCGGTGACGGCGGCGCTGGCGGTCATCAGTTTCTTCGCCATTCACGCGGCGGGCATTCGCAACAACGGGTTCTTCGGCTATCTGCGCTCGATCGTCCCGGCGGTCCCTCTGTGGCTCTGGCCGCTGCTTCTGGTCGTGGAGATCGTCGGCATCATGGCCAAGCCGTTCGCGCTGGCCGTCCGACTCTGGGCGAACATGAGCGCGGGCCACATTGTGATCCTGGTTCTTCTGGGCTTCATCTTCATGTTCAAGAATCTGTTCGTGGTCGGCATCTCGGTTTCGGGAGCGGCGGCCATCTATATGCTGGAGCTGTTTGTGGCTGTCCTGCAGGCGTATGTCTTCACATTTCTCACGGCGGTTTTCATGGGGATGGCTGCCCATCCCGACCACTAGCCTTTCGAGGCTCTTCCACTCATTCACGGAGGAAACAGAATCATGGACGGAGCAGGATTCGCGATGATCGGCGCGGGAATCGGCGCGGGAATCGCCACGCTCGGCGCGGGCCTGGGAATCTCCCGGATCGCGGCAAGTTCAGTCGAGAGTATCGCTCGTCAGCCGGAAGCCACCGGCGACATTCGAGGAAGCATGATCCTGACGGCCGCTCTCATCGAGGGCGTCGCGCTGTTCGCCTGTGCCATCTGCTTCATGATTCAGAGCAAGGTGGTCTGACCTTCGGCTCACGCCGACCCACGACTCCTTTCGGAATAAGGGGAGGGCTGAACATCGACATCCAGAAGACGGTAGCCGGATGGTCGGCCGCCCTCGCCGGAGTTCTGCTGGCGGGGTCTGCGGCCCTCGCAACCGGCACGGAAGGTCACGAAGGGGGGGCTGCCGCGGAGAGCGCGGCGCATGGCCCGCCCAATCTCTTCAGCGTCGATCCGGGGCTGATGATCTGGACGATCGTCACCTTCGTGGTGGTTCTGATCGTGCTTCGCCTGACCGCGTGGAACCCCATTCTCAGCGCCCTGAAAGAGCGGGAGCAGAGCATCGAGGGAGCCATCGCCGATGCGGGCCGGATCCAGTCGGAGGCGGAGGAGCTGCTGGCGACCTACCGAACCATGATCGACAAGGCCCGGGACGAAACCCGCGCCATTCTGGAGGAGGGCCGCAAGGACTCTCTTCAGGCGCAGGAAGAAATCCGAAAGGCCGCGCTGGTGGAGGCCGACGAGTTCAAGGCCCGGGCCCGGCGTGAGATTGAGCTTCAAAAGGACGGTGCGGTCCGTGAGATCTGGGAGCAGGCTGCGGATCTTTCGACGGAACTCGCGTCCCGTGTCATCGGAAGGTCGCTGACAGGTGACGACCACCGCCGTCTGGTGGAGAACCTGATCACCGAAATGCGGACAGACCACGGCGGAAAGGCAGGAAAGGCCTGATGCCTGCGTCCCCCGTGGCTCGCGTCTACGCGGAGGCCTTGTTCGGAATCGCGAAGGAGCGGTCTGCGGTCGACGACCTGGACGGGGAACTGCACGGATTTTTCGCCATCCTGGCCGGGGAGGAAGAGGCGTTCGGGTTCCTGACCTCGCCGACGGTGGACAAGTCGTCGAAGAAGGAGCTGATCCGGTCCTCTCTGGAAGGAAACGCAAGCGACACGCTCGCCGACTTCCTCTGTCTTCTGGTGGACAAGAGGCGGTTCGCGTCGCTCCCGCTGGTTGCGGAGGCTTTCCGTGAACTCGCGGACACACACGCGGGAAGGGCCCGGGCCACGCTGACCAGTGCCGCGCCTGTGCCCGATGACACCGCGTCGGAAATGGCCGGCGCACTCGGCAGTGCGCTGGACAGGAAGATCGTTCTGGAGCGGAAGGTGAATCCGGACCTCCTCGGGGGGGCCGTGGTCACCATCGGCGACAAAGTCTACAACGGAAGCGTCACATCCCAGCTTCAGCGGTTTCGGAAGCGGATCATGAGGAGTTACGGCAATGAAGATCAGGGCTGAGGAAGTCGCCTCCGTCATACGCCGGGAGATCGAGACCTACCGCTCGACCCTGGATGTGTCGGACACCGGCACGGTTCTGGAGGTCGGCGACGGAATCGCCCGAATCCACGGCCTGACCGGTGCCATGGCTGGTGAGATGCTGGAGTTTGAGAATGGAATCTCCGGTCTTGTGTTCAACCTGGAGGAAGACTCCATCGGGTCCGTGATTCTCGGGGACTACCTGGAGATTCAGGAAGGCATGTCCGTCAAGTCCACGGGCCGCCTTCTCAGCGTACCCAGCGGCAACGCGCTCGTGGGGCGCGTGGTGGACCCGCTCGGCAACCCGCTCGACGGCCTCGGACCCATCCAGGCGGAGTCGACCCGGCCGATGGAGGTCATCGCGCCCGGAATCGCGGAACGCCAGCCGGTCAAGGTTCCGCTCCAGACCGGGATCAAGGCCATCGACGCCATGACGCCCATCGGGCGCGGCCAGCGTGAGCTGATCATCGGCGACCGAAAGACCGGCAAGACGACCATCGCCATCGACACGATCATCAATCAGAAGGGCCAGGGGGTCCTCTGCGTCTATGTCGCCATTGGCCAGAAGGCCTCGACGGTCGCGAGCGTCGTCGATGTCCTTCGCGAGCACGGCGCCATGGACTACACGATCGTCGTGAACGCATCCAGTTCGGACCCGGCGCCGCTCCAGTACATCGCGGCGTACTCCGGGTGCGCCATGGCCGAGCACTTCATGTGGGAAGGCAAGGACACGCTCGTCATCTACGACGATCTCACCAAGCAGGCTCAGGCCTACCGCCAGCTCTCACTGCTGCTGCGACGGCCGCCGGGCCGCGAGGCGTATCCGGGCGATGTCTTCTACCTGCACAGTCGGCTTCTGGAGCGCGCGGTGAAGCTCTCCGACGACAACGGCGGAGGATCCCTGACCGCGCTTCCCATCATCGAAACGCAGGAAGGCGAGGTCTCGGCCTACATCCCGACGAATGTGATTTCCATCACCGACGGGCAGATCTATCTCGTGCCGGAACTCTTCTTCGCGGGCGTTCGCCCCGCCATGGATGTCGGGATTTCCGTGTCCCGGGTCGGCGGCAACGCGCAGATCAAGGGCATGAAGAAGGTCGCGGGATCGCTCCGGCTGGATCTGGCATCGTTCCGGGAGTTGGAGGCCTTTGCGCAGATCGGTACGGACCTCGACGACGCCACGCAGGCCCAGCTCGATCGGGGCGCACGCATGGTGGAACTCCTGAAGCAGAATCAGTACTCCCCCATGGATGTGACCGATCAGGTCATCTCCATCTTCTCGGGGACGCAGGGGCTCCTGGACAAGGTTCCCGTGAACCGGGTGCTGGAGACGGAGCGGCTCATTCTGGACGCTCTCCGGTCCACGCATTCGGGTCTGCGTGACGCCATCGCGGAAGCGGGCGTCATCGACGGAGAGAACGAAACGAAGTTGCGCACGGTGTTGACGGACATCATCGACAGCCTGCTGACAGGCAAGGCCCACGACCCCCGATAGGGTCGGTCGGGTCCGGAGAGCGGAATGGCCAAAGCGAAGATCATCCTCAAGAGACGGAAGAGCGTCCGGAATACGGAGAAGATCACCCGTACGATGGAAATGGTGTCGACCGCCAAGTACAAGCAGTCGCACTCCAGGATCGCGAACTCCGCCCCTTACCAGGAGAAGCTCCGTGAACTGATGGCCGGACTCGGCGGCGCGGGAGAATCGGTCTCCCACCCGCTGCTGGAGTCCCGGCCGGTGAAGCGCTCGGTGGTGCTCTTGATCACCTCCAATCGCGGGCTGTGCGGCGGCTACAACTCGAACCTGATCTCCCGGGCGGTGGATGTCCTTCGCGAAGAGGAAGGCGCGGGAATCCGCACGGACCTGCATGTCATCGGGACGAAGGGCATCTCCTTCTTCCGCTACCGGAACCGAGAACTCGCGGCCGCCCACGACGACTTCGACGACAAGTCCGGATACGCTCAGGTGAATCGGATCGCCGGGGACTTTCTTCGCCTCTACACGGAGGGCGAAGTGGACCGCGTGACGGTCATCTACCAGAAGTTCCTGTCTGCGGGAAGACAGTCCCCCGTGGCGGAAGTCCTTCTTCCGCTGTCGGCGGTGACGGAGACAGAGCCCGGCGAAGAGGCCGACAGTGCGGGAACGGACTACCTCTACTCTCCGGACCCGGAGTCCATACTGAGAGAACTACTCCCGGCGTACTTCCGAACCACTCTCTACAACGACTATCTGCAGGCGGTCGTCGGAGAGCATCTGGCGCGGATGGTCGCCATGAAGAACGCGACGGAAGCCGCGGAAAAGCTGATCAAGTCCCTGACCGGAATGTACAACCGCGCACGCCAGTCCCAGATCACCAACGAGATCGCGGAGCTCATGGGTGGCGTGGAAGCATTGAAGTAATGAAGTCTACTTTGAGACGACGGAGAACTGGCCGATGAGTGGCATGGTTGAAGGTAAGATCGTTCAGGTGATCGGGTCCACACTCGACGCCGAGTACCCGAAAGACCAACTCCCGGAGATCTACGACGCACTGATCGTGGACTTCGAGGCGGCGGGAGAGACCTCACGGCTCACCTGCGAAGTTCAGCAGCATCTAGGCGACAACCGCGTGCGCGCCGTCGCACTCGGCTCGACGGACGGACTGGTCCGCGGGACGAAGATCCTGAACACGGGAAGCCCCGTGACGGTACCGGTCGGAGAGGCGACGCTGGGCCGGGTCTTCAACCTCCTCGGTGAACCGGTGGACAAGAAGGGTCCCGTCGACGCGAAGGAGCGGCGCCCCATCCACCAGCCCCCGCCGGAGTTCAAGGATCTGGAGCCGAAGACTCAGATCTTCGAGACCGGGATCAAGGTCGTGGATCTTCTCGCTCCGTATGTGAAGGGCGGCAAGACGGGCCTCTTCGGGGGGGCCGGTGTCGGCAAGACTGTCATCATCCAGGAACTCATCCACAACATCGCGTCCGTCCATGGTGGATCGTCGGTGTTTGCGGGCGTCGGCGAACGCACCCGCGAAGGCAACGATCTCTGGCGCGAGATGCAGGAGTCCGGCGTCATCGACAAGACGACGCTCGTCTTCGGCCAGATGAACGAGCCGCCCGGGGCAAGACTGCGCGTAGGTCTGTCCGCACTGACCATGGCGGAGTACTTCCGCGATGAAGCCGGGGCGGATGTCCTCCTGTTCATCGACAACATCTTCCGGTTCACGCAGGCCGGTTCGGAAGTGTCTGCGCTGCTTGGCCGGATGCCCTCGGCGGTCGGCTACCAGCCGACGCTCGGCACGGAGATGGGTGACCTCCAGGAGCGCATCACCTCCACGAGGCACGGATCGGTGACCTCCATCCAGGCCATTTATGTTCCGGCAGATGACTACACGGACCCCGCGCCCGCCGCGGCCTTTACGCACCTCGACGCCACGACAAACCTCTCCCGGCCCATCGCCGAGAAGGGAATCTACCCGGCCGTCGATCCGCTGGAGTCCACCAGCCGCATCATGGACCCGACCATCCTCGGCGAAGAGCACTACAGCGTGGCCCGCGAAATCCAGCAGACGCTCCAGCGTTACAAGGACCTGCAGGACATCATCGCCATTCTCGGCATGGACGAACTCTCCGAGGACGACAAGGTCCTCGTCCAGCGCGCGCGGAAGATCGAGAGGTTCCTCTCTCAGCCCTTCCATGTCGCCGAGCAGTTCACCGGATTCCCCGGCAGGTATGTCAAGCTGGAGGACACGGTTCGTTCGTTCAAGGAAGTCGTGGACGGCAAGTGGGACCACCTTCCCGAACAGGCCTTCATGTATGTCGGCACCATCGAAGATGCCGTCGAGAAGGCGAAGACACTGCAGGCTGCCGACTAGGCGGGAGATGCACTCATGACCGAGAGTCCGCTGCGGTGCAGCATTGTCACTCCCGAGCGCGCCTTCTTCGATGAAGTGGTCGACGGAGTCGTCGTTCCCGCGCACGACGGAGAGGTCGGCATCCTTCCCGGACATGCCAGCTTCCTCGCGCGGATTGGTATCGGAGAGCTTCGTGTTGCGCGGGGCTCCGAAGTCTCCCGCTGGTTCGTGGAAGGCGGGTTTGTAGAGGTCCGCCAGAACCGGGTCACGGTGCTGACGGATTCCGCGTCAGAAGTGGATGCCGTAGATCTCACGGGGGCGCGGGAAACCGTCGAGGCGCTTCGAAGCGAAGAGGGCCGCGGCGAAGAGCTGGCCGACGCCCTCTACCGCGTGTCCGTCATGGAGAGGGTCGCGGGCAGGGACTGACGCTGCTCTGACGGCGCCCGCTTTCACCCTCGACCTCTCCGCTCCCGCCGGGGTGTCCATAGGCCGGGTCGTCGATCTCCCGGATTCGCTCGCCGTACTCCGCGTCGGAGATGTCGTTCTTCCAGATTCCCGCGACGCGTGCTCCGCCGTACCCCACCGCAAAGACCAGCACCACCGCCGCGGCAAAGGCGGCCACGCTCGCGCTTCGCTTTCGAGTGCCCATCGTGAGCGTTCCGGGGACGGGACAGACCGCGATGCAGTCGTAGCAGCCGGTGCACTCCTGACTGATGATGCCCGGCTTCCCGGAGATGGGAATGCGCGCCATGCAGGCCGCGTCGCACAGCCCGCAGGATGTGCAGGTCATGGCGGATCGGCGAATCCTCAGCGGCGACAGGACCGAGAAGTACCCGAGCAACGCCCCGTACGGACAGAGATAGCGGCACCACACACCGGTCACGAACACCGAAGCCAGCGCGAGAGCGGCAATGACCCACGCTCCGGTGGCCCCGAGCCGCGCGAAGAAGAAGTACATCTTCACATCCGCAACACGGTTGTACGGAGAGTCGATGAAGGCGACGAGCGCCTCCGGACTCATCGCGAGAATGGACCCCACGAAGAAGAAGAGAAGCGCGTGCTTCAGTCCGCGCAGCGGGAAGTCCACCCACCGGATTGGCCGAAAGTTCCTTCCGGCGAGTTTCCGTCCGAGAACGGCCAGCCCGTCCGACAGGAGCCCCACGGGACACACCCACGAGCAGAACGCCTTCCGAAGGAGCAGCGCCATCACCAGAAAGAGCACCACGAGCACGGAAGCGGCGGGGTGGATCCGATTCAGCCCGCCCTGATGGAACGCGTCCAGCACGCCCATGAGGCCGCTGATGGGAAGGAAAGCCTCCACGCCCGGCGGACGCTCCGGAATGGATGCCGCGCCATCCCGTGCCGCGTTGATGAACACCGCAAACCGGTAGCCCACAAAGAGCGTGACCGCGGTGAAGAACCCCTGAACCAGGCGCCGCGCCCGGAAGACGCGGTGGCGGCGGCGACCGGTGGTGCCTCTCAGCCAGGCGAGCAGGCGTCCTTTTCCCGTGGAGTCCATGGGGATGGTCCCGGATGGTGATGCGTCAGGCTCTGTATGGCCGATCGTGGCGCGGGGGCGTCCGTTCGCCACCGCGATGCAACCGGCGACCCAAGCTATTCGCCCGTTCCCGGAGCGTCAACATCACCCGGTTGTGTCACCCGGCAGCCACCCCGGAAGTCAGCACATCGAAGGTGTGCGCCCCGTGCTCCCGGACAGCGGGAACGATCCCCCCCGCCGACTGGATGCACCGCGCGATCCCGGATGGGGCGGTGGCTTCAAACTCCCGCTCCCCGACCCGGACGACCCCTCGCGCAAAGTCCAGCGCCAGCGGCGTTCCGTCCTCCACCGCGTCGTGGAAGCAGGGATCTGTCACGACGAGGTAGGGAATCGCCTCGTTCACGAGGTTCCGCTTGTGAATAAACGCGAACGATTTCGCCACGACCGCCGTCACGCCGGAGTACTTGAGCGCCCACGCCGCGTGCTCTCGGGAACTCCCCGATCCCCAGCCTTCGCCCGCCACGAGGATGCTCTCCCCGCGCGCAATCCGCTCCGCAAAGTCCGGGCGCACATGGCAGAAGGCGACGCCCGCAATCTCCTTCGGGTCCGTCAGGTGGCAGTGCTCCCCCGGGATGATGGCGTCGGTGTCCACATGATCGCCGAAGAGTTGCGCTTTGCCTTCGACAGCCCCCGACGCCACCGCCGCGTCCACGGCGACACCCTCCGGTGCGGCTTCTTCCGCGCTCTCCACGCTCGGCTCCACAATAGTGACCGAAGGCGCACCGCCCCGCCCGCCCAGCACGCGGTCCACATCCTCCGGCCCGAGTCCCTCGAACCAGGGCCGCGGGTCCGTGATCTTCATTTCCAGCGAACTCGCAGCAACCGTCGGGCCGCTCGCGAGCCATGCGTGCGAACCCGGTCCCATGCGGTTCCGGAAGTTCCGGTTCTGGCTGGAGAGCCAGTTCTCGCCCGGAGCCGCCCTGTCGCTGGCGATCCCGAGGCACATGGAGCACCCCGGCACGCCGATTCGGAACCCGGCGCGCTCGTAGATCCCGAGAATCCCGTGTGCGCGGAGGTTCTCCGTCATGTCGACGGACCCCGGCACGACGAGACGCTTGTCCGACGGCACGGGCCGCGCTCCGTCCGCCATTGCCCGGTCCAGCACGAGTGCCCCGAGGACCAGTTCCTCCTCGCTGGTCGTGCATGCGCCGATAAAGGCCCCGTCCATCTCCTGCCCCGCCACTTCCTCCACGGGTACGACATGATCCGGCGAGTACGGCTTCGCCACCTGCGGGCCGACCCCCGGCAGCTCCAACGAGTGCCGCGCGACATACCCGGCGTCTTCGTCCGCCCGGAAGAAGAGCGCGTCGTCCCGCTCCGACGACCTCCCGGCCAGCGCGGCCGCCGTGCGCTCGTCCGCCGGGAAGATCCCGTTGAGCCCACCGAACTCCGCCGTCATGTTCGCGACCGTGAAGCGGAAGTCGATGGAGAAGTGCTCCAGCGCGTCGCCCACATATTCCACGCTGCGTTCCATGGCCGTCGTGTTGCGACCCAACTCACCCAGCGTCTTCAGGATGACATCCTTCCCCGTCATGCCGAAGGGCAACCGGCCGCGATACGCCACCTGAATGGCCTCGGGAACCTGAATCCATGTCTCGCCAAGCACCATCGCCACGCAGACATCCGCACCACCCAGCCCGATCGAGAAGGCGCCCATCCCGCCATGACTCGACGAGTGCGAGTCCGCGCCGATCACCGTCTGCCCGGGTTGCACGAGATCCCGGTAGAACTGGGTGTGCAAGATGGTCACATTGGAGTCGTAAAAGTGGCGAAGCCCCGCCTCCTTCGCGAATCGCTGAGACAGATCCACCAGCCGCCGCGTGCGCTTGTCTCCGGCCAGCGTGACGGGATCCACAGTATGGTCGATGGCCAGATAGAACCGGTCCCGGTCAGACACACCAGGTCGCCCGAGCATTTCGTAGGTGGCGTTCATTCCGTTCCACGCCAGTTCAGACGCCAGCGTCCAGTCGACGCGAATCCGCACGACCTCCCCCGGTTCCACCCACGGCCGACGAAGCCCCACGGCGTGGTGGCACAGGATCTTCTCGGTGAGCGTCATGGCTCGTCGCATGGTGTGACTTCCACGGTCTGGGCGGGT